>JAKACI010000049.1 GCA_021821565.1 bacterium
TACAAATTTTATATAATATTTTATTATATAAACTAAATCAATATATTTTATTATTCCAACTTCATCATAATTACCAACAATACGTTGATATTGCTGTATTTATTTTAGCAACAAAAATGTCTATGCGACTACAAAATAAAAAATAAAATGTTATAGTATCAACGGGTTATAATTTTAGAATAATAAAAGTGATAAAGTTAGGTTATGCTAAATTTTAAATTTTGGAGGGATTATAATTATGACCTGGAAAAAAAATACAAATAAAGAAAATAAAAATATAAATACAGCTACAAATGTGGATACATCTTCTTATGAAGAAAATCAACATCATGAAGATACCGTCAATTTAGATGGCTCTGATTTCACGTCTGAAGAACTTATTAAAATAAAACAAAATTTAATTACAATGAAAAAAGCTCTTCTAAAAGAAATAGACATGAGCGTCAAAGAAGGCTCTTCTAGTGATATGACCGAACCGCGCGGCGATATTTACGATATTTCTTCAAACGAAAGAGACCGCGAATTGTCATATATGCTTGGGGATAGAGAAAGAAATAAACTTAGAGAGATAGATAACGCTATTTATAAAATTGACGACGGAACATACGGAATATGCGATGAATGCGGAGAGATTATTTCTAAAAAAAGATTATCCATTATTCCTTATTCTAATTTATGCATAACTTGCAAATCCAAAATAGAGAAAGAAGAAAAAGAGAAATTAAACGATAGTAGTTATTCCGACAATTTTAATACTATAGCAATTTTGGATGAAGATACGACGTATAATCATAATGAAGAATAACAATTTGACTTTTCTCACGTATATCTCAAATTTACTTGGGAAGGATGATAATTTGACGTTCTCCATGTTGCCAAAACAAGATGATACCTCCCCCTCCAGTAACAACGCAACGGCACTTGTTCATAAATATGCCTGCACCACTTACTCCAAGAGAAGATGTCTAATCCTCTATAAGTAGTCAACATATTACTCAACTATAAATTGTAAGGGAAAAAACAATTTATCCGATAATCTTCATTTTCTTTTAATTCAGGTTCATTATTGATACATTTATCTTGCCTTCTGCTGCATAAATTATAATACACGCATCCGCTGTTATTTTTTTGAATTCCTGCATTTATATTATTTATATTATTGTCGGCATCGGCAAATTGCAATATATTTTTTGGACCATACGCCAATATAGATTCTAATAAAACTTTTGAATAAGGATGCGCCGGGCATTTAAAAAATCTGTCTGCAGGAGATATCTCCATAATTTTTCCACCGTACATAACACAGACCTTATCTGCCAGGTGTCTTACCAATCTTAAATCATGAGTTATAAATATATAAGTTAAATTATCTTTTTCATGCAAATCTAAAAGCAGATTTAATATTTGCGCTGAAACAGAAACGTCAAGAGCGGAAACAGGTTCATCAAGCACAAGAAGTTCGGGATTAACGGATAAACTTCTTGCTATAGATATTCTCTGACGCTGCCCTCCCGATAATTCATGCGGGAATTTAAAAACATAATTTTCATCTAAACCGACCCTTTTCAACATCTGTATCGAATAAGACAATGCATCGCTTTTTTTAATCATTTTATTCTTTATTGCAGGCAAAGATACAATTTTATAAATCTTTTTTTTGGGATTTAATGAATAATACGGGTCTTGAAACACGATCTGAATTTTTTTTCTCAAATTTAATTTTTTTAAATTATAATTTAATACGTCGCCTTTATATAAGATTTTGCCGGAAGTTTTATTTGTAAGTCCCAGAATTAATCTTGACAATGTTGACTTTCCGCATCCTGTTTCGCCTATAATTGAAAAAATCTCACCCTCATAAACCTTAAAAGAAATATTATCTACAGCCATTATAATATTTTTTCTAATATTAAATAAAGAATTATAGCCAAAATAATGTTTGCTTAAGTTGCTTATATTTAAGACTTCCTGCTTTTTGTTATCATTCATAAATTTATTATACGTATTACATTACATATAATTATAAAAATAATTATTACTCATAAATATATTGTTTATAAAATAAAATTAATCAATATATAATATATAATTTATTTTTATACCTGCCGATTATTTTATATTTATACATCTTGCAAATCTTTCGCCGTTTAATTTTAATAATGAAATGTTATTTAAACACTCTTCGTTTTTTTTAAAACATCTGTTGTAAAACCGGCATTTTCCTGATTTAAAATCATTCTGACTTAATGAACCGGGAATAACAAAAAGTTTTTCGCGCGGAACATAATCTTTTGATAAGGCAGGCACGGATTTTATTAATGATATTGTATATGGATGAATCGGACTATTTATTATATCTTCAGTTTTGCCGTATTCCATAATTTGTCCTGCGTAAAATACTATTGTTTTATCAGAAATATTTCTTGCAATGCTTAAATCATGGGATATAAATATTACGCTGACATTTTTTTCAACCCGCATTTTTTCAATTAGAGCAAGAACCTGAAGAGATGTTTTGACATCTAATGCGGTAGTCGGTTCGTCAGCCACAAGCACGGCAGGATCAAGCACCATAGCCATTGCAATCATAACTCTTTGTCTCATTCCTCCCGAAAGTTCATGCGGATAAGAATTAAAACGAGCTTTGCCGTTAATCCGCATAAGTTCAAGGTAGTGTATCGCAATATCGGCTGCATCTTTTTTTTTCATTTTTTTATGCGCTAAAATTGCCTCTACTATCTGATCTCCTATTTTTATAACGGGATTTAAAGAAACATTCGGGTCTTGAAAAATCATTGAAATTAAACGTCCTCTTACATCGCTTAATTTATTCTCTTTTAATTCCGCTATATTTATTTTTTCGGAGCTTTCATGGTCTGATACAAATATGTTCCCCGATGAAATTTCGGATATATAAGGCGGATTTAATCTCATTAGCGATAATCCTAAAAAAGATTTGCCGCTTCCTGATTCGCCTACGATAGCAATTATTTCACCGTTTTGAACACTAAAAGAAACAGAATCTGCTACATTGAAAAATTCCTTTTTTTTAAAATTAGTATAAAGTTTTACGGTTAAATCATCTACGATTAAACTCATTATGATATATGCTATTTATAATAATTTTATTATTTTATTATATTATTCTGTAATTCTGTAATTCTGTAATTTAAATATTTAAATAAAGTAAATTTCTACATTTTTTTTAAGATAGGCACGGATAATAAATTTAAACCTGTTTCTAAAACTATTTTTACTGAAATTAAAAACAGTATCCTATTATATACAAAATCTGATTCGAGACCCATAAGTTTATAATTCTGATAATAACTGTTAAAGAGAGCAGCGAGATCTAATAAATATGTACCGACTATAGAAGGTTCGTCGTTGGCAACAGCATCTTTTACAATATCCTCTATCAAAGACAAATGTTTAACAATAGAAAATATTAATTCAAAATCATCGTCCTGCACAGTACAAAAATCTTTTTTTTCTATTTTAATATCGGTAAACATTTCAGAATAATATAATTTTTCTATTTTAATTTTAAACGAATATTCTTTAGCTAATTTTTCTATAAGACTGTTTATTCTGGCAACCGAATATTGCAGATAAGGTCCTGTTTGACCCTCAAAAGACAGAACATTATCCCAATTAAAATTAATATCGATACTGCGGCGTGTTTTAAGGTCATTAAATATAACTGCTCCTATGCCGACTTTTAACGCTATTTCGTCTATATCTATGTCAAAGTCAAATACTTGATTTTTGGTATCATTAATATTAATATTTATTAAATTTTTTTCATCTTTTTTATTATCTAAATTATCGGCGTTTTTAATTTTTTTTTCAGTTGATTCACAAGTATTATCAGAATGATCACAAATATTAACATCAGCCTGAAACTGCTTATTGTATTTAAATTTAGCGTCTTCAGAAAGGGAAAGTTTTAGCTGTGCTTTTTCTTTTGCTTCATTAATATAATCTTCCAAAAATACGAGGTTCCCTTTTCTTGTGGACATTCCTATTATTCTGCCAAATTTTATATGATATAATTTTCCTGCAATTTCAGAAGCATATTTGGAAAATAAATTAACGTCTATTTTTTTATTTATATTTATATCATTATTCCGTTTATCGTTTTTTTCTTCATTTTTTTCTTTATTTACTTTATCTATATGATTAATATTACTTTTATCTTCATCGCTATTTTCGTACATATTTAATTTTTCGGATTCTATAAGTTTTCTTTCATTTTCTTTTAAAATTTTAAATATGTTAAATAACTGACTAAAATGTAATGCCTGCTCAGAGCCGACGACATAGAGCATTTTATCAAACTTAAATTTCTCAAATCTTAATACCGCCGTAGCAATATCACGGGAAAGATAAAGGGTCGTTCCATCGCTTTTTGCAATCAGAGCAGGCGTTTTTTCCATAGGAATTATAACCGCATCCATACTTGTTTCGGCAATGTCCGCTTTTAATAATATGTTAACTAAATTAACGGCTAATTTTGAAGATTGAGACTCTCCCTCGTAAAAATCAAAAGATACATTGATTATATTATAGATACGCTTAAATTCTTGTATGCTTAATTTTCTGAATAATTTCCATAAATATAATTCGCCGGGAATCTCTTTTTTAATTTTATTATCAGATTCTATATGATGATATTTTCTATTATTAGATTTTTTATTATTATTTATAATATTTAATTCAGTATTATCGGATTCTGTATTTACTATTTCATCGTCACCGTTATTATTATTATCTTGCGTATCTTTTATAATTTCTGCGCAAAAATCATATATATTGCCGTTAATAATAATATTATTTTCATCATCTGAAGTATTAATGACATCATTTGATAATTCAACTGCATCGTCTATTTCAATTATAGATTTTTCAAGTTTTTGAAATCTTAGTCTGGCTTCATTATCTAGTTCGGGATTGTTTTCTGCTTCCGAATGAAATTTTACATATAATTTATATAAAAATTTTACAGGCTCGTTCTTAAATTCTGCCAGATTTGAATTTAAATTAAATACATTTTTATTATTGTCATCGTTATTATTATTATTTATATCTATATCTTTAAAACGGCAAAATGCGGTTATCAGTTTCCCGAATTGTGTTCCAAAATCTCCGAGATAATTTATTTTTATAGTTTTATATCCGCAAAAATCGTAAATACGGGCAAGACTCATACCTATAACAGTTGACCTTAAATGTCCAACGCCGAAAGGTTTTGCTATATTAGGAGAAGAAAAATCTATTACTACGGTTTTATCTTTTCCTGAATAATTTCTGCCATAATTATTTTTTTTTGTTAAAATTTCTGTAATTATATAATTGACAAACTTCTGTTTATTAAAATAAAAATTTATATAAGCTCCCTTGGCGTTAACAGAAGTGAAATATTGCGTAAAATTTTTAAATAAATCCTGCAAATAATTATTTTTAAGTTTATTTATATCATATACATATAACGGATTAATGATATATGAGTATATAAAACCGACTATTTTATTTGCAATATCTTCAGGCTGCCCTTTAAAACCGTTTTGTTTTAAATAATAAGAAGGAACGCAATAATCTCCGTAAGACGGATCCGGCGGCAGTTTAATAAGTTTTTCAATCTCAAGCGTATTAATCTTATCTAAATCAAATTTTATATTAAAATTAGCACTATTTTTATCAGTTTCAATTTCAACTAATTCTTTGTTTATTATAATAATATAAATTAGAAAAATTAAATTTGATTTAAAAATATTTCCCGATGTTTCCGTCATTTGCAATTTAAGTTAAAATTTTTAATGTTATTTATTTAATTATTTAATTGAATATTAATATCTAATATATCTTTATACGTATGTTAACTATCTTTATCATTACTCTGACATTATGTTATTTTATACAAAAAACAGAAAAAATAAAAGTTAATAATTAAAATAATTAAAAACAAAGAGTGCGATAATAACTAAAAATCTTCATATTTCATAGTTATGTCTCATAGTCAAAAATAATAAATTGAGATTTATAATTACAATTTATAATCATAATAAAACAAATATAGTTTAAAATTTTATTTTAATTTATACTTTTATCTGATAAAATATAAATTATATAAATAAAACACGATATATGCATCAATAAGATATACATATTGTGCTGTACCGCATCGCAAATTTATAAAAAAACTTCAAAAAAGGTGAGTAAATTGAATAAAAATAAAAATAGCAATGAAAATGATAACAAAAATAATACTAAATATGTCTGTCAGGCATGTCCTTATATTTATGACGAGGAAAAAGGCGACCCTGAAGGCGGAATTCCTCCTGGAACTCCTTTTGAAGAAATTCCCGACGATTGGGTTTGCCCGATCTGTTTTGTTGACAAAACCCATTTTGAATTATTAAAAAACAATAAAAAATAATATTTTTAATATATTTTTAATATATTATAGTATAATATTAATTATTGTTCACGATTTTAAAAAACATATTTATGTATCAAAAAACAATCAACTATTCTCATACTCATAAACGAGGTCTTAAAGTTATAAAAAATTACAAATAATTAAAAAACTAACTTTTAATTAAACTCAATGGAGGATTTAAATAATGGATGAATACCAGTGTGAAGTTTGCGGATACGTTTACAACCCTGAAAACGGAGACAGTATAGGCGAAATTCCTCCTGGAACTCCTTTCGAAGAACTTCCAGATGATTGGGTTTGTCCTGTATGCGGCGCCGATAAAACACATTTTTTCAAATTATAAAAATGAATATAAATCCCATAGATAATAAAAATATAAGAACATATTTCCTTAAAGACCGTCCTTCTAAAGTAAATATAGAATCTTTTTCTAAAAGATTTAACAAAGGCGGTTCTTTTTCGGATTTCATCAAAATACTTCCGGATTATTTAGCCGCAAAAGATATTAATGAACTTTCGGAAGAAATAATAAAACGACACCGGCAAGGCTCTTTAATCGCTATAGGTATGGGTGCGCATGTTATAAAAGTAGGTCTTGCTCCAATTTTAATCCATTTAATGGAAATTGGCTTAATAAACAGCATTGCTTTAAACGGAGCCGGCATAATACATGATTTTGAGATAAGCTATAGCGGAAAAACATCCGAAGATGTATCGGCAGAGATAGGCAACGGACTTTTCGGTATGGCAAAAGATACCGCCGAATTTCTTAACGGCGCTATCAGCGAAGGCGCTGCCGAAAACAAAGGAATAGGCGAAAGTATAGGGAAGTTTATTTATAACTCTGACTTTAAAAATAAAAATTTAAGTATTATAGCTAAAGCTTACGAACTTAATGTACCCGTCACGGTTCATGTAACCGTCGGAGCAGATATTATACATATGCATCCTTCGGCAGACGGCGAAGCAATCGGAAAATCAAGTCTTATAGATTTTAAGAAATTTACGGGGATTGTTTCTAAACTTGAAGGGGGCGTATATATAAATATCGGATCGGCTGTAACTATGCCTGAAATATTTCTTAAAGCAATAACGCTTTCAAGAAATGTAGGATTTACAATTAATAATATTGTCACGGCTAATATGGATTTTATTCAACATTATAGACCAAATGTAAACGTGCTCAGAAGACCTACCCAAAAAGGAGGGAGATTTTTTGCGCTTACGGGACATCATGAAATCATGCTGCCTTTATTATATTCAATGCTGATTGACAAATTTTAATATATATTCTAATATATAGCAAATATTTAATAAATTTTATTTTGATGCTATATTAAATTAAATTAAAGCTATATCTAATTAAATTAATTTAAATTAAAGATTAAAAAGGTGTGCTAAAATGAAGCATTATAACAATTTTCAAAATTATTATAATAATAATTACAAAAATAAATTCATAGATTTAATGCCAAAAATCAGCCAATCAGATTGTAATGATTGTAATACATATTATTTGCCATATACATATACTAATTCTATGAAAGGTATTTTTAAACATAAAAATATACCGTTAATATATATAATATTTATTATAGCATCTATACTATTTTTTATAAATATTTCAAAAGCGTCTGCTTATACCCGCGCTAACTTAACTCAAACTTCAATTAAACATATTGTTAACAATCAGAGAGCACAAGGCAACCCCAACGCAAATATAACTATTGTAGAATATTCAGATTATCAGTGTCCATGGTGTAGAAAATTTGAAGAATTAGATTTGCCGCATTTAATTAAAAACTTCGTCAAAACAGGAAAGGTATATTTGATTTTCAGAGATTTTCCTTTAACTATGATGCATCCTTATGCGTTTAAAGCTGCGGAATATGCCGATTGTTCAGCTCTTCAAGGCTCTACGGATAATAACAAGTATCTTAAAATAAGAAGTATTTTATATAAGTATCAATTAAAATGGGGCGCAATCGGAGATATCTATTATTTTTTGCAAAAAAATGATAGAGGAATATTAAATATGAAAAAAGAGCAATCTTGCGTAAAGCATAATCTGACTAATAATTTAATTAGACAAAATATGCAAAAAGGCACTATGCTAGGAGTTACAGGTACTCCTACATTTTTTATATACAACGGTCTGCAACTAGTAAAAACTATAAGAGGATATATGCCTTGGAATAAATTAAACAAAATAT
>JAKACI010000050.1 GCA_021821565.1 bacterium
AAATCCTAAATTTTCATTATTGACGGAATAGCCGAAGTAAATGATTCAGGTAAATTTAATATAATAAATATTATCGGCAATAATGAAAATTTAGGATTTGCAAAAGCATGCAATCAGGCGGCAAAAATTGCTAACGGAAAATATTTGTTGTTTTTAAACAATGACACTTATGTTTTAAAAGGCGCTATTGACGAGCTTTTTAATACTATAGAAAAAGCGGGGGATAGCTGCGGAATAGCAGGCTCCCTGCTTCTTTATCCAGATAAAACGGTCCAGCATGCAGGCGTGGTGTTTGATGCAGGAAGCAGACCGCGCAATAATTATAATAACTCGGAAATATATGAATGTAAAAATATTAATTTTAAAAATGGAATATATTTAAGAATGTATAATGCGGTTACCGCCGCCTGTATGATAATCAGAAAAGAACTATTTTACAGCGTCGGGTTTTTTGACGAGACATATATAAACGGCTTTGAAGATGTGGATTTATGCTTAAAAGTTAGGCAAAAGGGGCTAAATATAATATTCAATCCAAAAAGCATGCTTATTCATTATGAAGAAAAAACGCCGGGCAGAAAAAAATTTGAAAATAATAATCAGTATAACTTTATAGATAAATGGAAATTTAAATTTAAAAGAGACGATTATATTTTTAACGGGTTAGATAGTTTGAAATTTATTTACGATTATAAAAATTTTAAAATATCATATCTTTCTATTCAAAATTTAGAAGGCGCAGATAAAGAAATTAACAGGTTGATTGTTATGAAAGATTATCAAGGCGCAATAAAATTATCTAATGAAATATTAAATGTCGATAAATATAATATAAAGGCGTTCAGGAAGCTAATCGAAATAAGAGATATTATGAGTAATTTAAACAATTAAATAAACAACGAGATAATATTATAACCCAAAATTGCCGATAGAAACAGTTAAAATGGCTTTAAAGTTATATGAACACTGGATTCCCGCCTTCGCGGGAATGACTCCCGTTGGGTGAAAACTTAAAAACTTGCAAAGTAATTCCCGCGAAGGCGTGAATCCAGAAAAATAATTTTCTATCGGCAATTTTGGGTATAAAGAAAATATCATAATAAAAAATTTAAACAAAATAATTTTTTAGGTTTTTATTGTAATTATTTTATATTTTAATTTACAAGTCAGGTTATCTTAATGATGTTTTAAAATAAATTAATTATTTTTTTAAATAAAGTATGGAAATGATAACTTCAAATAAAGAAACTTTAACAGAAATAGAATATTTACAAAGAAAGTTAAAAGAAAAAGATGCCCAGGTATTATTTTATAAAACGGCAATTAAAAATTTTTATAAGCACAATAAAGGCTTAAAGTTATATTCAAATTCAAATGAAATATATAATATATGGATTAAGTTAAATGAACTTGATGAATTTGAACTTGAACAACAAAAAAAATATAAGTTTAATTATGCGCCGCTTATTAGCATAATTATGCCTGTTTATAACCCGCCTGAAGATATATTAAAAGAAGCAATTAACTCGGTAATTAACCAAATATATCCAAACTGGGAACTTTGCATCGCGGACGACGCTTCAACAAAACCGTATGTAAAAGATATACTTGAATACTATAAAGATAATAACAAAAGAATAAAAGTCATATATCGGAACGAAAACGGTCATATTTCAAAAGCGTCAAACAGCGCTCTCGAGCTGGCATCAGGAGATTATATCGCTTTAATGGATCACGATGATATGCTCCATGAAACCGCTTTATTTTTTGCAGTTAGAGAAATAAACGATTATCCTGAAGTAAAATTAATATATAGCGATGAAGACAAGCTTAATAAAGAAGGAGTGAGAACTAATCCTTATTTTAAATGCGATTTTAACCCCGCCCTTTTTTTATCTCAAAATATGATAAGTCATTTAGGAGTTTATGAAAGATCAATAGTTAATGAAATAGGAGGTTTTAGAGAAGGGTACGAAGGATCTCAGGATTATGATATGGCGCTTCGTTTTATTGAAAAAATTAAATATAACGAAATAAGACATATTCCAAGAGTTTTATATCACTGGAGAATGGCTGAAGGTTCAACGGCATCAATTGATAAAAGTGTTTTAGACACTAAACCTTATTGCTTAACTTCCGCAAGGCAAGCTGTGCAAGACCATCTTGACAGATTAAGTATAAAAGCTAGAGTAGTTGAAGCTCCATTAATGTCTGCTCATAATAGAACTATATATAAACTTCCGTATTATCCTTTGGTCAGTATAATAATTATTACACATAACGGCTATCTGTTAATTAAAGATCTAATTAAAAGCATATTTGAAAAAACTTCATATAAAAATTTTGAGATTATTTTAATTAACAGGGATAGCGATGATTTACAAACGTTAGAGTATTTAAAATTGTTAAATAAGCATGAAAAAATTAATGTTATAGATTACAATATGCCTTTTAATTATTCTAAAGTTGTTAATTTTGCCGTAAAATTTGCTAACGGAGAAGTTATAGCTATTTTAAATGACGACATGATAGTGATTAATAACGACTGGCTAAGAGAACTCGTCTCTCATGCGTTGCGCCCTGAAATAGGGGTTGTCGGAGCCAAGCTTTTATATCCTGATGATACAATTCAGCATGCGGGAGTGATAATTGGATTAAAAGGCATCGCAGGTCATGCGCATTATCATATGAGCAAAGATGACCCCGGTTATTTTGGAAGAGCGAACTTATTACAAAACTATTCTGCCGTCACCGGCGCATGTATGGCTATAAGAAAAAAATTATACGAAGAAGCAGGCGGTATGGATGAAAATTTAGCTGTAGCTTATAATGATATAGATTTTTGTATAAAAGTTATGCAGCTTGGGTATTACAATGTCTATACTCCTTATGCATCGCTTTATCATTATGAATCTAAAACAAGAGGATATGAAGATACGGTAGAAAAAAAGATTAGATTTAAAAAAGAAATGGATTATTTTAAGACAAAATGGGGCAAGGTAATAGAACATGATTTTGCATACAGTCCAAATTTAAGCCTTGAACCGGGTTCTTTATTTTCAATACCTTTACCAAAAGAGTGGATTATTATATAATATATAAAATTATACAAATAAATTTAATCTTCGGTTTCATTAATTATTTTATTAAGTTTTGAATTGTCCCCCCAAAAAGCCATGGGTTCATAATCAGGATAAGGATAATAATCTAAATTTAATTTAATATCGGTATTTTTTTCTTTCAAGTAATTTTCAACTAAATTTCTTATAGATGTAGGTTTTCCGCTGCAGCAATTTATAATACCCGTGATTTTATTTTGAAATGCTATTTTAATTATATATTCGGCTACTTTTTCAACAGGTAAATAATCTCTTAATTGTTCCCCTCCAGACATATTAAATATTTTTTCATTTTTTTTTATAGCATTCTCTAACTGAGATAAAATACTTTCAGGAGATAGATTTGCGCCGTATAAATAAAAAAGCCTGACCCATTTTAAATTAAAATTTTGTATTTTTTGAAGTTCCTGTAAAAATTTTCTTAAACTATCTTTAGCAATTGAATATGAAGTTATAGGATTTGTATCAATATCTTCAGATAAATATCCGTTCTTCAAACCATATTCAAAACAAGTTCCTATTATAGTTAAATCTTTTAATCCTCCGTTTATCATATCTTTTAAAAAGAAATAATTTTTATAAAGATTGTATTCAATATGAATTAAACTATTGTAATTAGGAAGTCCGTCCCATGCTAAATGAATTAAAATATCCGGCGCCCCAAGTTTATCATAAATATTGAGATTAGTTTGCGCTATATCAAATTCAATTGTTTCAACATTATTACTGCTAAACCATTCAAATTTTTTAGCTTTTTCAATATTTCTTGTTGCTGCGATAATATTTATATCTTTATAACTCAATAGATTTTGAATTATATAAGAGCCGATGAATCCCGTAGAACCCACAACAATAATTTTCATATTTTAATTCCTCTGAATTCATTTGATAAAAAATTATGATTTATATCTTTTTCCGAAACTTCAGTTATACTTAAAGGCCATGATATATTTAACAAAGGATCTCTATAATTAAGTCCTGATTCGCAATCTTTATTGTAAAAATTTGTATGCAAATATAAAAGTTCAATATTTTCTTCTAATGTTTGAAAGCCATGAGCAAAACCTTCAGGTATTAATAACATATTTCTCATATCTTCATTGAGAATTTCTCCATGCCATTGTAAAAATGTCGGCGAATCAGCTCTTATGTCAACTGCCGCATCATAAACAGAGCCTTTTAAACAAATTATAATTTTTATTTCTTGAAATGGCGGATATTGAAAATGAAGACCCCTTACGGTTCCTTTCTGTTTCGTAAGAGAATGGTTAATATTGACAATCGGTTTATTAAGCCCCAGTTCCTTAAATTCATCAACGCAAAATAATCTTTCAAAATATCCTCTATTATCAACTTTAGATTTAGGATAAATAGAATAAAGCCCTTGTAATTTTGTTGAAGAATAAGTAAAATTATCCATAAAAGTATTTTATTTTTATTTACAATAATCTTATTTGCGTAATTTTTTTATCTGTAAATATTATATATTTATTAATATATAATAAAAAGATTAAATTTTTTATTATAATAACAAATGTTAATTTTAAATAATTTTATCAAAGTTAATTTATTTTAGTTAATGAAGTTATTATTTTAAGTTATTTTTTGATTAATATTTATATTTTATATATAATTATAAAAAATAAATATTAAGAAAGTTTAAAAAATAATAATATATAATATTTTAAAAATAATTTTAGTATAATTATATTAAAAAATAATAACTTATTATATTCAATAATTATTTAACTAAATTATTAACAGTTTAATCATTTTTTTAATTTTTTATAATTTATAGATAAATTATTACTAATTTTAATAATTATAAATAAAAAGAGAAAAACTTGAAAGTTTTAATATTAGCAGGCGGTTTTGGAACAAGATTAGCGGAAGAAACAGAATTAAAACCTAAACCGATGATTGAAATAGGACAAAAGCCTATTCTGTGGCATATAATGAAGATATATTCTTATTACGGGTTTAATGAATTTGTCATATGTTTAGGCTACAAAGGATACTTAATAAAAGAATATTTTGCCAATTATTTTTTACATCAAAACGATGTCACTATTGATATTCAAAACAATAAAATGGAAATACATAATAACTTAAGCGAGCCATGGAAGGTTACATTAATTGATACAGGTTTTAATACCATGACGGGAAGCAGAATTAAAAAAGCTAAAAAATACATTAATAATGAAACATTTATGCTTACCTACGGCGACGGTGTTTCTAATATTGATATTAATAAGTTATTGAAGTTCCATATATCACATGGAAAAACTATAACGGTAACCGCCGTTCAACCCGAGGGGAGATTTGGCGCATTAAATATTGAAAATAAAAATATGGTATCTAATTTTATAGAAAAGCCTAAAGGAGATAATGGCTGGACTAATGCAGGATTTTTTGTTTGTGAGCCAAAGATTTTTGATTATATTGAAGAAGGAGATAATGTCGTGTTTGAAGAATCTCCTTTAAAAAGTATAACAAAAGATGGTGAGCTTTTTGCTTATAAACATCATGATTTTTGGAAACCTATGGATACGTTAAGAGATAAAATTCAATTAAATAAAATGTGGGAAAGCGGCAGTGCGCCTTGGAAACTTTGGAATGAATAAATTATTTGGCGAAGCTTATAAAGATAAAAAAGTTTTGATAACGGGTCATACAGGATTTAAAGGTTCATGGCTTGCGTTATGGTTAGTAAAAATGGGGGCGAAAGTAATAGGCTATTCATTAAAGCCTCCTGCTAATCCAAATCATTATGACTTATTAACATTAAAAGAGAAGATTAATTCTATAATCGGTAATATCAAAGATAGTAAAAAATTAAATGAAGTATTTAACAAATATCAACCCGATATAGTATTTCATTTAGCGGCGCAGCCGCTGGTTAGATATTCTTATATAAACCCTATTGAAACATATGAAACTAATGTATTAGGAACTTTAAAAGTATTTGAAGCGTCTAGAAATGCTCAATCAGTTAAAGTTATTATAAATATCACAAGCGATAAATGCTATGAAAATAAAGAATGGATTTGGGGATATAGGGAAAATGATGCACTCGGCGGTTATGATTTATACAGCTCAAGCAAAGCTTGCTCAGAATTATTAACCGATTCATACAGAAATTCTTTTTTAAATATAAACTCTTATAAAAAAAATCATGATATTTTACTTGCAAGCTGCAGAGCCGGAAATGTTATCGGCGGCGGGGATTGGGCAAAAGATAGATTAATAGCAGATGCAATGATAGCAGCATCAAAAAGCAAAAAAACTCTTATAAGAAATCCTGATGCCGTTAGACCATGGCAGCATGTTTTAGAACCGTTAAGCGGCTACCTTCTTTTAGGTCAAAAATTGCTTGAAGGGAGAAAAGAATTTGCTGAAGCATGGAATTTTGGACCCGATAATAATTCAGCTATAACCGTTAAAGAAGTCGTTGATAACTTGAAACAATATTGGAATAAAATTAATTATAAAATATTAAAAGAAGTTTCAGACAAAAATGAAGATAAAATTAAAGATAAAAATCAGAATAAAGATTTTCACGAGGCAGCTTTTTTAAAACTTGATTGTTCAAAAGTCCATCTTTTGTTGGAGTGGAAACAAGTTTGGAATATTAATGAAACTTTTAAAAATACCGTTGATTGGTATAAATCTTTTTATGAGAATAATTTAATAAAAACCGAAGATGATTTAATGCTTTATATTAATGACGCTGAAGATAAAAAATTATCATGGGCAAAATAATGTAAATTATTTTTATTAACATTAAAAGAATTAAAAATAAACCTTAATCCTGCGATAGAAACTGTTAATGTTATTTCAATAATAAGCAATACTGGTTTCCCGCTTTCGCGGGAATGACTTTGAGAGGATTTATCGTTTCACCCGTCGGGTGTCATTCCCGCGAAAGCGGGAAACCAGAAAATAAATTTCTATGAAAGGATTAAAGATAAATATATGAATTGCAGATTTTGCGGAAATAACCTATATTATGAATTTATTAATCTTATTAATTCTCCCCCGTCAAATTCTTATTTATCATTTGAGCAATTAAACGAACCGGAAATTTTTTATCCGCTTAAACTTTTTGTATGCGACAAATGTTTTTTAGTTCAAATTGACGAATATAAAAAAAATATAGATATTTTTAATGACGACTATGCATATTTTAGCTCATTTTCTACGAGCTGGCTGGAACACGCTAAAAAATACGTAGAGATTATAGCAGATAGGCTTAAATTAAATAAGAATTCTTTGGTAATTGAAATAGCGAGTAATGACGGTTATTTGCTTCAATATTTTAAACAGAAAGAAATTCAATGCATCGGGATAGAACCGGCTAAAAATACGGCAGCTATTGCAAAAAGTAAAGGTATTAATGTTATAGAAGATTTTTTTACCGAAAAATTAGCAAACGATTTACCTAAAGCTGATTTAATAATAGGAAATAATGTATTGGCGCATGTTCCAAACATTAATGATTTTGTTAAAGGATTAAAGAAAGCGCTTAAACCGAACGGGGTTATAACTATTGAATTCCCGCATTTATTAAATTTAATGAAACAGAATGAATTTGACACTGTATATCATGAGCATTTTTCTTATTTATTGCTTTTCACAACAATACAAATATTTCAAGCGCATAAGTTAAATATTTTTGATGTTGACGAGTTACCTACACATGGCGGAAGTTTAAGAATATATGCGACCCATGCAGAATTAAATAAAAAACAATATAAGAGTGTAAATAGAGTAATAGAAAAAGAATTGTTAGCCAATTTAAACAAACTTGAAGGATATAAGAACTTTCAAGCTAAAGTTGATAAAATTAAATATGATTTTTTAATGTTTTTACTAAAAGCAAAAAAACAAGGTCAAAAAGTTGCGGCATACGGCGCGGCGGCTAAAGGCAATACACTATTTAATTATTGCGGAGTAAAAAAAGATTTAATCCAATTTATTGTTGATAAAAATCCCTATAAACGAAATAAATTTTTACCTGGCAGTCATATTCCGATAGTTTCCGAGGATATACTGATAAAAGAGAAGCCGGAATTTATTATTATAATACCATGGAATATTAAAGATGAAATTATTAATCAATTAGCATATACAAAAAAATGGAATGCAAAATTTATAACCGTTATTCCTAAGTTAATTATATTTGATTAAATGATAATCTGAAAATAATTTTATATTAAAAATAATTCTATATTAATAATTAATAAAAATCATATCTGATTTATTTTAATCTCTGATTACTCTTGCACCAGCAGCATTTTTTTGCGGTATCAAAAGAATTAGCCTGTCTTAATTGAAACTTGCATATAGCGGTCATATCGGACACCTCAGTCGTAGATTTTCGGACACTTTTTATATTATAATAATTAATCTGGACATGATATAATTAAAATAGTAAAAGAACTGGAGAAAAATAAGATGCCTATAACTATAAACTTAGAAGATGACCCATTTTATCTTGAAGGAAAAGCCGAAGGGGAA
>JAKACI010000051.1 GCA_021821565.1 bacterium
GCAGAAAAATTGATAAAAGAAGAGATTGATAAAATTAAAAATGAAAATATTTGATGCCTCGATAATTTCTTTAGTTTCAAATGCGTTAGCCGAAGACATAAAAGGTTCGGACATCACTACAGACGCAATTACAAACAGATATAATCCGCAGATTGAATGTGAGGTTATAACAAAAGAAGAAGGCATAATCTGCGGTTTAAATATTTTTTCATTGGTTTTTGACATATTAAGCAAAAACAATTATGAAATTAATTATTTTGCAAAAGAAGGCGAAAAATTAACCAAATTTCAAAAAGTTATTTCTATCAGGACCAAATCCGATATTATCTTATACGGCGAAAGGACGGCGCTTAATTTTCTTCAATTTCTTTCAGGGATTGCAACAGCTTCTAATATTGCCGCAAATGAACTTGCAGGTCTTAAAACAAAAGTTCTTGACACAAGAAAAACGCTTCCGGGATTGCGTATTCTTCAAAAATATGCGGTCAATGTGGGCGGAGCAGGTAACCATAGATTTGATTTGTCGTCGGGCATTTTAATTAAAGATAATCATATAAAGCTTGCGGGTGGAATTAAAAATGCTTTAGAAATGATAAGAAGTTATAATGCAGGATTTAATCAAAAGATAGAAGTTGAAGTAAGCTCAATTGAACAGGTTATAGAAGCTCTCGAAGGAAAAGCGGATATTATAATGCTTGATAATATGAGCATTGCAGAGATGCAAAAAGCAGTAAAATTAATTAATGGAAATGCTATTATTGAAATTTCAGGAAATGTTACTATAAAAAATTTAAGGGAAATAGCCGAAAAAACTCATGTTGATTTTATTTCTATGGGTTCTTTAACCAATGCCGTTAAACCGATAGACTTTTCCTTAAATTTTATTTGATTTCCTTAAATTTTAATTTAATTGTTAATTGGAGGATAATTTATAATTATGGATGTTATTAATGATTTAGATTATATTGATATTTTTGAGATAAAAAAACATCTTAAGACTAATTTCATCAGTAAAAATATATTTTATGAAGAAAAAGTAGGTTCAACAAATTTAATGGCGAGAGAACTTGCCGTAAAAGGCGCTAAAAACGGCAGTGTAGTCATTGCCGATACTCAGGATAAAGGAAAAGGCAGAAACGGAAAAATATGGACTTCGCCTAAGGCTTGTAATATATATATGTCTATTATATTAAAACCTAAGTTTAGTCCTGAAGTTGCTCATGGTATGACTATTCTGGCGGCGGCGGCGGCGGCTGAATCTGTAGAAGAAATTTCTTCTATTACTCCGCAAATTAAATGGCCTAACGATATTCTAATAAACTCAAAAAAAATTGCAGGGATTTTAACGGAAATGAGTACCCAGAATAAAATAATAGAATATATCATTGTAGGAATAGGCATCAATGTAAACCTTAAAGAAGAAGATATTCCTGAAGATATAAAAAATATTGCGACATCTTTATATATTGAAAAAATGAAAATAAAAGGGATTAATATTAATAAAGAGAATATATTGATAAACAGAAATAATTTGATAATAAGTTTTCTTAATAAATTTGAAAGATACTATGAAACATTTCTATCCACAGGATTATCGTTAGTTTTACAATCTTATCAAAAATATTTTGGGATGATAGGAAAAGATGTAGCAATAAATACTGAAAATAATAAAATTAAAGGTCAGGTTGTCGGTATAGATTCTAAGGGAGCATTATTGATAAAAACAGGAGAAAACGAATTGGAAAAAGTGATTTCCGGTGAACTGACGGTATTAATATAATTTATAATTTAATTAATATAAATTAATAAAAATGATTTATTAAATAGTATATTAATGTATGTTTTTATCTTGCGATATAGGTAATACAAATACGGTATTCGGGGTATATAATAATTTAAACGGCGATTATGATAACGATGAAGATATATTCAAAATTTATAGAATTTCAACCCCTCAAATATTTTCAGATAAAGATATTTTTTACGCATTAAGCAAATTGTTTTCAGACGACGGCATTAGCATTAAGGATGTAAAAAATGCCTGTATTTCATCGGTAGTTCCTTCTCAAAATAAATTTTATGATTCATTTTGCAAATTATTAGATTGTAATGCAATTTTTATCTCTTCAGGTTCTAAAACAGGTATTAATATAGCTGTTGAAAATCCGGAAAAATTAGGCGCAGACCGTATTGTCAATGATAGTTATGCTTACCATTTAAATAAAGAATTTCAAATCATAGTTGATATAGGAACCGCATTAACAATTGATATTATTGATGAAGACGGAAATTTCAAAGGCGGCGTTATATTTCCGGGGATAAAAACACTCGCTGTTTGTTTAAATGAAAAAACAGCATCCCTCCCCCTGATAGATATGGATATCTATGATTTTGACAACGATAAAAACATTATTACGCCTAATTCTATTATACCTTTAATCGGAAACAATACAGTTAAATCAATTCAGGCAGGCTTATTATACGGGACTATTTTTCTTATAGAAGGTTTTATAAAAGAAATACAGGAGCAGTATAACAAAGAAGAATGCAAGGTTATTTTTACGGGAGGACTGTCCAATATAATTGCAGATAAATGTAGAATAAAAGGTTTAAAGATAATTGACGGTTTATGGACGATAAAAGGTTTAAAATTTTTATATAAATTAAACACTTTTTAAATTTCAAATTCAAGACCGTCAAAAGATGGGACAATGTTAGGCGGCAAATCGGCAGATAGTTTTTCGTATTCAATTTTATGTCCCATATGCATTAAGTATGTAGTCTCTGATTTTAGCATATTTGATACTTTAATAGCGTTGTCTACCGTCAAATGCGTAGGATGTTCGTTATATCTTAGAGCGTCAATCATAAGAACCTTAACCCCGCGCAATAAGTCTAAAGATTCTTCCGGTATTTTTGAAACATCTGTCAAATATGCCATATCTTTAATTCTATAGCCGTTTATCATTTGATTACCGTGAAATACGGGTATTGCTTGAATATTTATATTATCAAAATTAATTTTATTATCTATTATAATATTTGGTATTAAATCAGGTTTGCTTGATTGCATTTTTTTTTTAAAAATATAGTCAAATCTTGTTGTTATAGTGTTTATATCTTTTTCTGATGCATATATCGGTATAGGTCCTTTTTTAATATAGTTAAACATTCTTAAATCATCAATCCCGAATAAATGGTCGGCATGCGTATGAGTATATAAAACAATGTCTATTCTAAGAATATTATATTTTAACGCTTGAGCTCTTAAATCGGGAGTAGTGTCTATAAGACAATTTACCCCATTTTCTTGAATAAATATAGAAGGTCTTAATCTTTTGTTTTTAGGATTGTCCGAAGTGCATACTTCGCAATTGCAACCTATTAAGGGTACCCCCGTGGATGTTCCGCTGCCAAGCACAAGTATTTTCATCTATTAATTAATATTAATATAACCTTAATCATGTAATAGAACTTTATATGCCGGATTTCAGCCTGTGCGGAAATGACTTTGTGAAATTTTATCGCTTCACCTTTTACCAGTCATTCCTGCGTAAGCAGGAATTCGGTATTACTTAGCATTGTAATACCCAGATAATTTCTATTGCAGGATTAAGATATAATATTGAGATTTATTGTATGTATTAATTATTGTATAATGATTAAATAAGCTATATTGTATTATAAGTTCAATTATTTGGCAAGTTTTTATGATATTAAAATATAAATTATATATAATATTTATATAATAGCGCAAGCCCTGCGATTTTTATAAGAACTATAAAATAGTATAATATTTTAATATATAATATATTATTGAGAAATGTATATAAAAAAATCATATTATTCATAAATAATGAAAAAGAAGGATAAGTAGGTCGAAACAATGTGTATTAAAAGAGAAATAATTTTTATATTTATAGGCATATTTTTAGTCATTGTTTCTACTTTTATAGAAACAAGAATGCTTTCATTTTCAGGTGTTTCCATAACTTCAAAAATCATAGTTTATGCATATATAAATATAACTATAATTTTATTTCTTTTAATGCTGTTTTTGATTATAAGAAATGTTATAAAACTTTTTCTAGATAAACGAAGAAATGTACCGGGTTCAAAATTACGTTCCAAGCTCGTTGCTTTATTTGTGCTGGTAAGTCTTATCCCGTCTTTTTTTATGTTTGCGGTTATAATTGCCGCAGGATTTTTTGCCAACGGAATTAATAAATGGTATGTTCCGAACATTGAAAAAATCATAGGATATTCATTAAGAATAGCAAATTATATAAATAATCGCAAATATATTAAAAATACCGCGAAACATAATATCCATGAATCATTACATAAGATAAACAAAATGGCTGAATATATCAGGCATTTTTATGTTAAATATTGGCAGGTAGGATTCTTAAAAAATCCCATAGAAACGACTTATTTTATTTTATTTTCTACTTTAACCCTCCTTATTTTATTTATTTCTATATGGATTGGATTTTATCTTTCCAAAAAAATAACGGAGCCGGTGATAAATCTTGTTAAAGGTACCGAAAAAATAGCTTCGGGCGAATTAGATATAAATATTAATTCCGAATCTAACGACGAAATCGGAATGCTTATAAGTTCATTTAACAATATGGCTAAAGATCTAAAAAAAAATAAGGAGATTATTGAATATGCTAATTTAAATCTTAAAAATATCAATATAGAAATAGAAAGAAGAAGAAAATATATGGAAATTATTCTAAAAAATATAGGCACGGGCGTTATTACCGTTGATTCTTCAGGAAAGATTATTACTATAAACAATGCAGCCGAATATATGTTTCAAGTAAATTTTCAAGAATCGGTAAATAAAAATTATAAAGATGTTTTTAGCAAAATTACCTTTTCGGAGATAAGAGAAGTCATAAAAAATCTTGCTAAAAATAATAAAGAAGAAAGTATTGCAAAAGAAATAAAATTAAATGTAAACGGTAGGCTGCATGTTTATATTATTAATGTTACTATAATGAAAGATGAAAAAGACGACTATATAGGTTTTATTATTGTTATTAATGATACGACAGATATGATGAAAGCTCAAAGAATGGCGGCATGGGAAGAAGTTGCTAAAAGAATGGCGCATGAAATAAAAAATCCTTTAACGCCGATAAAATTATCTGCTCAAAGATTAAAAAGAAAATTCGGAGATAAACTCGAACATGATAATAAAATATTTAACGATTCCGTTGATATTATAATAAAAGAAGTAGATGATTTAAAAGGTCTTGTAGATGAATTTTCTTTATATGCAAGGCTGCCTAAAGCAAATTTTAATTATGCCGATATAAATTTATTAATAGAAGAATCTTTCTCTTTTTACAGAAATGCTCATAAAAATATAAAATTTATCGAAAATTTTAGCAAAAATATGCCGCCGATTTATATAGACAGATTGCAAATTAAAAGAGCTATCGTAAATATTTTAGATAATGCAGTTTATAATATTAATATGAATCGTAAATACGTAAATAAAAATTACAATAATTTTATTAAGGCGGAAACTTTTTTTAAACAGATAGAACAAATTGTATTAATTAAAATATCCGATACAGGTTCAGGCATTGAAGAAGAAAATATTGCAAATATATTTGAACCTTATTTTTCTACAAAAAGAGGCGGAACCGGGCTTGGACTTGCTATAACGAGGAATATTATTACGGAAAATAACGGAGTAATATATGCGGAAAATATTCCGGGCGGCGGTGCAGAGTTTATTATAGAATTAAAACTAATAAGCGATAAAAATATATAATATCTATAATATAAAAGTATATTAATGATATTATAGAAAGGTTATTTAAATGAAATCTATACTTATAATAGATGATGAAGAAAGCATAAGGAAATCTCTTGAAGGTATTTTTGTCGATGAGGGATACAGCGTAATTTCCGAAGAATTCGGAAAAGAAGGGCTTAAAATTTTTTCAGAAAAATTGCCTAATGCGGTATTGCTTGATATTTGGCTGCCTGACAGCGAGGGGATTAGTATTCTGAATTCTATGGTTAAAATTAATAAAAATATTCCAGTAATAATGATATCGGGACATTCCGATATTGATACGGCAATTAAAACAATAAAAATGGGTGCCTATGATTTTATAGAAAAACCTCTTTCTTTAGATAGAGTTCTTATAACCGTTGAAAATGCGCTAAAATTTAATGAATTAAATGAAAAAAAAATTACTCTTGCACAGAGTACATTAAGATATGAAGATGAATTAATAGGCAATTCCGAAAAAATTAAAGATTTGAAAAGCAGAATATTAAAAGCGGCGGTTTCCAATGCACCTATTTTAATCATGGGGGAAAATGGAACGGGAAAAGAATTAGTTGCCAAATCCCTGCATTTTAATAGTTCAAGGCGGGAAGAACCGTTCATTGCTATTAATTGCGCCGCAGTGCCTGAAGACTTGATAGAAAGCGAGCTATTCGGTCACGAAAAGGGAGCTTTTACTAGCGCTTTAGCGCGTAAGAAGGGTAAGTTTGAACTTGCGGACGGAGGAACCCTTTTTCTTGATGAAATAGGCGATATGAGTTTAAGAATGCAGTCAAAGATATTAAGAATTTTACAGGATAACAAGTTTCAGCGTGTCGGAGGAGAATCCACCATAGAAGTTAACACTAGAATTATTGCTGCAACAAATAAGAATCTTGAAGATGAGATAAAAAAAGGCAATTTCAGGAGCGATTTATTTTTTAGGTTGAACGTTATACCGTTTTTTATCCCGCCGTTGAGGGAAAGAAAAGAAGATATACCAGTGCTTATTAATTATTTTATTGACAAATTTAATCATGGTAATAAACAAAAATTGGGCATAGTTATTGAAGATAATGCAGAAGATGATGTAATGGAGCTTTTTAAAAATTATTTATGGAAAGGCAACGTAAGAGAATTAAAAAACATTATAGAAAGATTTGCAATAATGCATTACGGCAGTAAAATAACAAAACAGGACGTGTCGGATGAATTAAAAATAGACGCCGAAAAGTGCATCAATAACAATGATGATTATAACAGAGGTAAGATAAGCAGCAGATTAGAGAATAATATATGTATAGAACAAGACAATAAGATAGTAAGTAAATATATTAATATCAATTCCTTAAGAGAAGCAAAAGAAGCATTTGAGAAAGATTATATAGTAGTAAAATTACAAGAAAATAATTTTAATATTTCAAACACTGCCAAAAAAATAGGAATGTCCCGCAGAAATCTTCACAATAGAATAATTTTACTAAATATTGATAGCCATATTCATAATATTAGCACTGAAATTAAAGAGTGAATGAGATTTAAATATAAATAAAAAATTATTTGAAATTGACCGTATCCATAATATAATATTAGCGCTGAAATTAAAGAATTAATGCCTAAAACTTGTTCAATAATTTTTTTTAAAAATAAAATGATTATTTTTTATGCAATATTTTTGATAAAAATTTAATTTAATTTAAACTAAATTAAATATGCAGTATGCAGTATGCAGTATGCAATTTTTTTTTATTTTTTTATTTATTATTTTTAGTATTGTTTAAAAAAAATCTGAATAATTCTTTGCCGACATTCGTCTTCAAATAATATATTTTACCTATCAAAGTCATTCCTGCGAAAGCAGGAATCAGGCATCCCATGTACTTTTAAATACCCCATATTTTCTAACAGAGGATTAGAGGTGTAGATAAGTGTTGAAAATAAAAAATAAATATAAATAAATATAAAGGCAATGTAGAGTATTGCACAGTATTAAAATTATAAATTTGGCATTATTATTGCAAGGATATAAAAAGAATTTTTTAATAAAATTCATAATTAATCAATATTTTAATAATTAAAATTTCAAGCAGTTAATATTGGAATTTGGGTATTAAGCTGCAAACCATGAAATTTATCTCAATTCACAAGATATGCTGGCTTATTCTAAGTAAACGCATTAAATTAAAGGTGCTATATAGTTTTTGATATGGCAATTAATATATATAAATTGGCGTCCGTTTTTAAAAATTTAATTATTTTTAAAAATTATAAAATTTAAAAAGGAAGGAGGTGAAAAAAATGAAAAAAATTGAAGCAATAATTAAGCCTTTTAAGTTAGACGATGTTAAAGAGGAATTAAATAAAATCGGCATTCATGGTATAACCGTTACTGAAGTTAAGGGTTTCGGCAGGCAGAAAGGTCATACGGAGTTATATAGAGGAGCTGAATACAGAGTTGATTTTGTTCCTAAAACAAAACTTGAAATAATAACTTCCGACGAAATGATTCCGAGTATAGTAGAAGTTATTGAAAAATCAGCAAAAACCGGAAATATCGGAGACGGAAAAATATTTATTTCATCCGTGGAAGAAACTATTAGAATAAGAACAGGCGAGAAGGGAGAGCTTGCAATCTAACCAATTTTAATTTATTTTTTATTTATTAATTAATATTTCAAAAATTTAATAACTTATAATTATTATAAGTCGTTTATTATAAGTAATCATAATATTTAATTGTATTTTCAAAATTGTCGGTGTAGATCATTAGAGTCGTCATTTTATTAAAAA
>JAKACI010000052.1 GCA_021821565.1 bacterium
GTCGATAGAAAAATTGCAGGATATTCGCCGTATTCGTGGAAAAAAAATATAGCGTTATCTGAGCCGTCTAAAAAGATAATAGAATTAGCCGAAAAAGTAGCCAACACGGAATGGCAGCCGGATATGAAGTAAACTATGGAAGACATAACAGGAAGACCATTTTTTTCAAAACTTCAGAAAACGAAATAGTTGAATCAAAAAATAATGATGAATTTATCGATGAATCAAATAATAAGTATAAGTATATATGTTCTTTGAAGAAATCACATGCCCAAAAGATAGCAAACGAATTTGGTGCATATATTAGCAGGGTAGGACTTAACGAATCCGAGTACATTAGGAGAAACAGGTCTAAAGGCAGGTGAATGAATTATTTGCGCACTAACTTATTTGCTGTACGCATGAATTTTTATTTTTAAATATTTAATATATTATGGCATATGCTATAAAATGAAACTAAACAGTTTTGTCAGGGGAATATATGGCGAAAAATATTAAAAAAATAGCCGCCATAGACCTATACTGCGGAGCCGGAGGTTTGACAAGGGGGCTTCTCGATATCGGCATAGACGTGCTATGCGGAATAGATTCTGACGGCAAATGTCGGCAGACATACGAATCAAACAACATAAGAAGAAACGGTTCGCCTTCAAGATTTATAAATATGAAGGCGGAAGATGTCCGGGCTGAATTCATAAACAATATCTTCTCGGAATCTGGCGCAGACTGTTTCATGCTCGCCGGTTGTGCGCCCTGTCAGCCTTTCTCGAAACGTAACCGGCAAAGGGATTCCGATAAAAGAGCCGTTCTTCTGCTGGAGTTCGCGAGGCTTATCGATGAGACAATGCCAGATTATGTTTTTATGGAAAACGTCCCTGAAATAGAAAAAGTACACGGTAGGGTGCTTTCTTATTTTATAAATGTATTGGTACGTAACGGCTATCATTATGATTTTAAAATAATAAACGCAAAAGATTACGGGGTACCTCAGAGCAGAAAAAGATTTGTCCTGACGGCTTCAAGGCGCGGAAGAATATCCGTGCCTCTTCCCTTATACGGCAAAAATGTTCCTTATGTTTCTGTAAGGGATGCTATCGGGGATACCGTTAAATTTCCCCCTATAAGTGCAGGGACTTCTTCTTATATTCCCAATCATTGTTCCGGCGGGATTTCGGCTCTCAATGCAAAAAGGCTTGAATTTACCCCTGTTGACGGAGGAGACAGAAAAAACTGGCCGGATGATCTCATCCTTGAGTGCCACAGAAAAACATCTGGATACTCCGATACTTACAGCAGAATGTTCTGGGACAGGCCTGCACCAACCATTACTACAAGATTTAATTCCATTACTACCGGAAGATTTGCACATCCCGAACAGAACAGGCCAGTATCTCTTAAGGAGGGGGCAGTTATTCAGGGTTTCCCCTATGATTATACTTTTTACGGAAATATGCAGGATATTGCCCGTCAGATAGGCAATGCGGTTCCGCCAAAATTAGCAGCAGAAATAAACCGTGTTTTTTATGAATACCAATGATGAAACTTAAAATAAAATATTATTTGCTTATTTTAAAGCGAATAATCTTTGTTTTTCTTTTATTTAAAAGAAAATTCTTTTAATATGTTTTAGGTTAGAATTAAAAAACATAGTCTTTGGAATTTAACCGAATTTAAAAAGGAGAATATATGGATTTAGCCATTTTATCAACTATTTTTGACAAAAGAGTGAATGCCTTTAATATTTTGGTAGAAATAAGCATACAAGATTATCTTGAGACTGCAAGAAAAATAATTAATAAAAATTATTTTCAAAGAAAAAGGATTACAACATCATTCACAACTTATTCATTATTAAAAAAAGATTTAGAAAAAGGTTGTGTGATACCGGCAATAGTGTTGGCTCATATCCCAAATTCACAAAATGAAGCAGGTAATGCCGATAAAAAAATTACAGACGATGCTCTAAATAAAATTTTTAAAAGTGAAGATTTAATTATATTGGATGGCTTACAAAGAACATATACAATAATGGATTTAGACGATGACCTCAAAAGCAAAACCCCTGAAGAAAAAAATATTTTTTTAAAGTCAAAAATTAGACTTGAAATATACATCGGAATGAACAGGCTTTCAATTCTTTATAGGACATTAACTTTGAATACCGGCCAAACCCCGATGACCCTAAGACATCAAATAGAAATACTTTATAATGATTTCCCAACCACATATGAAAAAGATAAAATCTCCTTATTCAAGGAAGTTGATACAAATAGGCCTGGGAGAATAGGTGAATATAATTTTAAATATATACTTGACGGATTTCAATCATATTTAGATCAGAATGAATTACCAATAGACCGCGGAGAATTACTCGAAAGTTTAAAAAGGTTAGATGAAGAAAATCAAAATACATTTAATTCTGTCGATTTATTTGAAAGTTTTTTAAAAACATATCACGGTTTTGTTAAAAAGATGGATGCCATCAGCAGCGGCTGGGTGTGCAGCGAAGAATTGGCGGTGAGATTTAATAAAAATCCTTTCGGAAAAGATACATATGAAATTTTTTCCAAAGCGCAACCGATAACAGGATTTGGTGCTGCCATTGGGATATTAAAGGATAATAAATTTATATCAGGACTTGAAGACATTTCCGATTTAGTAGAAAAAATTAGTCTTAAAAAATCTCCTGAAGAAACATTTTCTTATTTTCTTGAAACATTGGATAAGGTTAAACAGAATGCCAAAAAGATAGGTGATGAGCAGAGAAAATTTTTTAGATTTTTTTTCAGAAATCTGTTTATGAAAGAAGGCGACTCTTTCTTGGATTTTGAAAAATCGATTAAAGATGCTTACAGAGCATACAATATTTAATCAAAATAAAAATTTATGGAGATTATTATGCCCCCAGATATAAATCATAATGACGAGGTATTTGCCATCAAACATGACATTGAAAACAAGAAGTTTATCTTAAAGCTGAATGATTCAGCGGCCGAAATATCAGTTCCGTACATATTGGATTTAAATAACAGCGGTGATTGTATCGGTTATAAAGTTTTTTTATTAAAAAATGATGTTAAAAATAAAGAGAATGATATTTTTCAAGTTTTTGATAATGGCCAAAGAATAGGGTGGATATTTACAATACAATCCCTGCAATCTGGTGCACATGATTGGGCTCAAAATGAACATTTTCTTAAAATTGCTTATTTTGCGTTTAAGGCATTACTTGAAAAAATTGACATAAAACGATCTGATTTAGTCGGAAAGTGCGAATTAAAATTATCAGATTGTTACGATACAGACGATATTGTTTTTATTGTTTGCGAACAAGAATTTGATATAAATTTTTATCTGCCGTCTTTTTATAGATACGGATATTATTTTCAAACGGACATTGAAATTAAAAGTTCCGGTGATTTATCTGTCTTCGATGAACCACATAGTAAAAATAATATTTGCATTAAAAGGATATCGCCGTTTTTGGAAGATATTAAATATTTTACCGAACCATCATTCTTTGAGAGAATTTATAAGGAAAAACACTATTTGGTTAAATTTTTGCTTTTATATCAGGTTATAGAATTATTGATATCAAAAATATTAGATGTGAGATTTAAATCGATTATGGAGCAAAATAAAACGGCAACCGTTGATGATATCCATAAAATAAAGATTGAATTAAATGAGATTTCTAATGAAATGCGAAGAATAAATTTATTAATGAACCAATTTGTGACCATAGACTCAGAGTATAACTTGCGCAGAAAGAATCTTCTGATAGAATGTGCTGCTTTTATGAAATCATGTAATGAGTTTACAGGTAGTGATGATTGCGGTAAAAATGAAATTTTTTATAGGACAAGAAATACCATAATTCACAAATATAATAAACTGAAAAATGAAAATAATGTTGTTGAGAATATAAAAAAAATTAATATAGAATTGGAAAAATTTATTATATATATGATTCAATCCCCCTTTAATGACATTCTTTGAGACCGTTTAAAATTTCGTGTCAGCCCAACATAATTAAATTTTAAATCAATGAGAATTAAAATTATGTTTAAAATTATCGGTTTTATAATTACTTTTTGTATTTTGGCAATACCTTTCTCTGCTTCTGCTAAATCCTGTAATTGCAATAATCACGGAATGATAACCGCTTCAGGCGCAGGCACGGTAAAAATCAAGCCTGACGGCTCCAGACTCTACGTTGCGGTAAGCATTTTTAATAAATCACATAGATCCGCATATAGAAACCTTATCAAAACAATAACTAATATAACATCCCGCTTTAAAAATTATAAAGCCGTAAAATTAATAAAGACTGTCCAAATCAATATCGCTCCAAACAGGTATTACGATAATGGAAAATGGACAACAAGCGGTTACAATGCTACCGAGAATTTAATCATAAAAATTCACGGCAATAAAAATACAAACTATGTAGTTTTGTATTTACTGAAATATAAATCTACAAGTATAAACAGGATAGCTCCTATCGTTTCAAATATGAAGAAATATAAAATAGAAGCCGTAAAACTTGCGTATAAACACGCAATTTCAAAAATAAAAGCCGTTTTAAAACTAATAGGCGCTAAATCTTATACCGTTAAAAGAGTTGATATTAAAAGCGCGGTTCAAAGGATTTTCCCTGTTCCCGTTATGATGCAGGCTAGTATTGCAAATGCGGTTAAAAAAATATATTTTCCGGGTAAAGATAGAATAACAGCCCAAGTATTCGTAAAGATTAATTATAATGATATAAACAATAAATAGATTATTAAACATAGAAGGCAAATTAATGTCTTACCCGATATGGCTTAAATATCCCTATTCTTATATTTTTTCCTGCTTAAGAAACACTTCGGTTATAATAATGGAAAAACATACGACTGCAGATGGACGCAAATGTATGCAGTCATGGTCGGCATCGCCGTTTTTATCGGGTTTTTAATATCCTTCGGGAAAACGGGAAGGATTGAAAGATATAGGTTTTTTTGGTTTTTTCTGGATTAATTTTTATGCTTGCGAGTTAGATAATTCGTTTAGTTGCCTTTAGAGCACTGGAAAAATAGATATATATATCCGTAAAATCGTAACAAAAGATGTTTAAGAGTTTTGAAAATCAAAAATATTTTAATTGACTTAAGACTAACGGTATTACATTAAGAGTATTAAATAGGGGATAAAATGCCTGGAATTAAAGTTAAAAATATTAAAGCAAAGTTAATGGAGCGTCTAAAATATTTTACTGATAGAACTGAGCCAGAAAAACCTTGAAGATTCCGACAACGGGTTTTCAGTATTTATTTTTATATACGATAAATATATTGATAATAATAAAGAGAAGTTTTTTCTAAAAAAAATATGCCTTAAATATAAATTTAGAAAGGCTTGAAAATAATTTTGAAAGTTACGGTATAATTTTATTAAGGAAAAAGCATCCGGATAAAAAGAATAAAAGTAAAAGTTTTATGGCGTGGTGCGGGGATTTTGGGAGGAAGTTAAATTTTGCAATAAAATAATCTAAAAAATTTCCTTATAGTAAAGCATTTTATCTTACGTTAAATAGCAAATAACAAAAAAATGCCAATGAAATGAATTGAGAAATTAGCATAACTTATGAGCTTAGAATGACATAGATATAATAAAATAGTTTGTGAATTTTTAATTTTATGCAAATATATTACATATATAAATATACTTAATTATGAATTAATAGGAGGCTACAATGAAAGTAAAATCTGGTTATAAAAATGTTAGGTGTTCAAAGTGCAATAGAACTCATACTATTGATATAAGTAAAGTCGATATTGGAGAAAATTATTCAGAGGAAAGGCCAATGGGTCAAGAAAATGCTTATTCCGGCATTTGGAATGATCAATGCACATGTGGTAATTCAATGGAGGCTGAAATTGAGATATATGAATACCCTGCTGGAACTTGTGAACTAGTTCAGATTGTTAACCATAAAGGTTAGTTATCGAAAATAACGAAGAAATATCGGAATTAGAAATTGATTGGGAAATTAATTAAAAACAATACGTATTTTTTACATCTGCATTTAATAAATAATATTCAATTTAAAAGCAAGAGAATAAAGCAAGAATTTAATTATAATTTATGTGTATTGATAGTGGTTATTTCTTGTATTCTCTTGCACTTGCATTTTTTTTTGCTGCGCCATAAGTTGTATATTAGATTGATTACGCAAACACAGAAACAGTCTTATTTCCGTTTACGATTTTCGTTATAGTTATATTATTATTTGCCTATTGCAATTTTTTGAGCTAAAAAAGAGATTTTTATGAATCGGGCAATAAGATAGTGTTGTATGACAAAAGGAGGATTAATCATTGGTCACGGAACAAAACAAAGATGATGTAATTGAGACTTTGTATCGCAGAGGAGCAACGCAGGATAAAGGTGAAATTTTGTCAATAGTAAAAGCAATTGCTCTTGCTGACTGGGATGACGAGACTTTCTTGAATACGATTCAAGCCCTTATAGAGGAAAAGCTTATCCGTCTCGGCTTAGAGGATTTTGCCTTTTTAACTCTCAATGGAATACGTCGTGCTGAATCGCTTGTAAATCCAACCCCGTCTTATACTCAAAATACGGTCAATGCAAATACGGTGGTTAATTCACAGATTCAGCAAGGCGGTTCGCACTTCGTTATGACTCAATCGGTTAATAATTATACTAAAGAGGATTTACAGGATTTAGTAAAAACATTTGGAGAGCACATTGATGAATTGTCCCTTGATCCGGTCGCAAAGCGAAAGGTTTTGGCGCAGGTTAGCACTATAAAGGCGCAGCTTGAAGACGACCCTAACCCAGCAATTATTCAAGAGGCGGGACGCACGATTCGAAATATTACCGAAAAAGCAATAGACGGCTTGATTGTTGCGACAGTCCAGCCATCAATCTGGATTGTTATACAGAAAATTTTGACATTTTTTAAATAAGGAGATCTAAATTATGAGTGAAACGCATTATAAAACCAAAAAAGAAATATCAGCAATAAATCTAAAGGGAACTGCATGGAAGAACTGTAGTTGCGGCTCTTGGATTAATCATTGGGAAAATTTTAGCGAAGAAAATGCTAATAAATGCTCTATTAAAGGTTGCAATAAGTCAAGTGTGCTTGGTGCACATATTAAATTATATGGTATTACAGCAACATCGAAGGATGATGAAGATTTATCTAATAAACATTTTATTGTTCCAATGTGCAATTCTCATAATAAACAAGCGAATATTAAAAATATATAGAATATAAAAAAATTAGTCAAGCGAATGTAATATAATTAGTTAAATTTATAATGTTATCTTTCATAAAAACCAGATTATTTTATTTATTAAACTACTAACCTAATTGTATGATTCCTATGTGCAATTTTATTAATTATTTATGGGGTTCTCTGACCATCATTCATAGCGCTAACGCCCTGCTCCCTGCTCACAGGAACTAATACACTCTTCAATGTGTTTTGAACTATCTAAGTTTAAGCTATTTGCAAATGAAATACAATACGGTCTCAACACTCTCCAATTGTTTGGGAATATTCCGCGTTGCGCTGCAGCAGCAGCACCGTTGTCATAACATAATGTTTTAATATGACCGAAAGAGAATTCATTGTTATTTGTATTAACGGATTTTTTTAATAATTTATTGGTTATACCGTATAGTGCGCTACGAGATATTTGCCCGACCCAGTGAAACATTATTTTTCCGGTTTTTGAAATATAAAATGTTTGAGGAATTTCATTAATACCTCCATATTCGCTTATTACATCGGGATTTGCATAAACAACAGGATAAGATATGCCGTAAAGTTTTAGAAATTTTGAAACCCCTCCTATATTATTATTAACATTTATACCTACGACTATGACTCCTTTTACCCTGTAAAAATTGTAAAATTTTACAAGCATAGGCATCTCGGCTCTGCAAGGCGGACACCATGTTGCCCAAAAATTTAATATTACGATATGTCCTTTATAATTATTTAGAGAAAAAACATTATAGTTAGATGCGCTTCTGTTTAATACTTTTAAAGTAAAATTAGGAGCGGCGGAAACAGCTGCGTTTGCCTCAGATAAATTCAAATTTGTAACCGCAATAAAAGCCAAAAAAAATAAACAAGATAAACAAATAAATTTCGCCAAGTAATTTACTGAAAATTTCATATACATTATAGTATCTCCAAAATAAAATATTTATTGTTTTTTATTTAAATTATTAGTTATTATATAAATATTATATAAAAATATAAAATTTTTTGTATTGTTTGTATTGTATGCATAAGTAGAGAAGTTATTGTTATTTGCATTAATGTAAGTTCCAAAAGTTATTGATACTCTACAAAAGATAATGATACGCTACAAAAGTTATTGAAACTAAAAAATTAAACTGAAATCGGTTCCGGTTATTTACATTTTCCTATTTCCGCTGAAGTTTTTTATTCTTTCTATATATTCCTCTACGCTGTTCCTTATTATAGCGCTTAAAGAAACT
>JAKACI010000053.1 GCA_021821565.1 bacterium
AAACTTTTAAAATTTAATCAAATTTTATATTGACAAAACATTAAAATTATGTTCTAATATAACAAAATATTATTTTAACACATCAGGCTGACACAAAAGATTGAACACTCCCTCCCTGATAATAAAATAAAATAAAATAATTAATAAGTATAACTTTAAAATATTATTATGTTATAATGATTTATTAAGTTATATAAAAAAATTATATTGACAAACGGGGCGTATTATAATTATAACACTTCCCAATAACTATACACAGCGTTAAGGTGCTTAGTTATCTGTTAAAACCGTAATGGAGGAATAGTATAAAAATGTTTAAGAACAGAAAAAATTACGATTCAAAATTTAAAGAAAAAGCTGGATTTAAAGAAAAAGCTGGATTTAAAGAAGCCAAAGAAGAATTTGTTTTGCCTAAAGAAGAATTTACTTTGCCTGATAATGAATCTAATAATGAAATTACTTTCGCCGGCTTAAATCTGGCGCAGCCTTTAATGCGTGCCATTGCCGACGCGGGTTACACCACTCCCACCCCGGTTCAAGCGCAAGCAATTCCGCTGGTACTGACCGGCTGTGATTTGCTGGCTGTTGCGCAGACAGGTACAGGCAAGACTGCCGCTTTCACGCTTCCGATATTGCATCGCCTAACTGAAAAACCGGCTTCTAATTCTCGCTCAGGTCGTCCGCGCTGTTTGATTCTCACGCCGACGCGTGAATTAGCCGCTCAGATAGAAGAGTCGGTGCGGACTTACGGTAAATATCTTCCGCTGAAATCAACAGTTGTGTTTGGCGGCGTGAGTATTGATTCCCAGATGAAGGCATTACGCAGGCATGTGGATATATTAGTGGCCACACCCGGACGACTGCTCGATCACGCCGGACGAAGAACGCTGGATCTGTCGGGCGTAGAAATTCTTGTGCTGGACGAAGCGGATCGCATGTTGGACATGGGCTTTATTCCCGACATCAAAAAAATCCTCGCGATGCTGCCCAAACAACGCCAGAACTTGTTACTATCGGCGACCTTTCCGGATGAAATTAAAACCCTTTCCGACGGCTTGCTGCATAAACCAGTTTTTGTCAAAGTGGCGCGTCGCAACACCACGTCTGAATTGGTGGAACAAAGCGTTCATTTAGTGCAGCAGCGTCTCAAGAGTCACCTGCTCTCGCATTTGATTAAGCATTATAATTGGAAGCAGGTGCTGGTGTTCACCCGCACGAAACATGGCGCTAATCGGCTGACCGAAAAGCTGATCGCGGACGGCATACCATCCGCCGCCATACACGGCAACAAGAGTCAACCCGCGCGCACAAAGGCATTGGCTCAATTCAAGAAAGGATTGTTTCCGGTGCTGGTTGCCACGGACATCGTCTCGCGCGGATTAGATATATATCAACTGCCGCATGTCGTAAATTTTGAATTGCCGAATGTGGCGGAAGATTACGTGCATCGCATTGGGCGTACCGGACGTGCCGGCAGCAGCGGCATGGCAATTTCACTTGTAGATAAGGAAGAATTTAGGTATCTCAAAGACATTGAGCGATTAATTAAACACGAGATTCCAAAAGTAGCGTTTGACAGCTTTGTGCCGCCGACCAATCTTCCCGCTGAATCTCCGCGTCCGCCGCAACAACGGCATGTACAAAAAAGAACTGATACGCTGCGTACTGCAGGTGCGGGCAATAATCGCAATCAGCCGTTCAATCCAAAACAACGCGACCGTGACAGGCAAACTCATAGCGCTCAACAGGTAGTCAAACCGCGCACGCCGCAAAAACCGCCTGTCAAGCACCATCACATATAAGATATTAAGATATTAGAACATTAATTATGATTATGATTATAATTATTATCCAAAATATATAACTGTAATTTATATAAATTATAATCATAATTTAGAGTATGACTATAAAAAATAAAAGTGACTGCCTATATGTTCATTTTTAACACACAAACTGCTTGCATTATTGTTGTTTCAAATTATCGTTTCATAAAAAAAATTTAAATCACGGCGGTTTTTTAGATAATATTTTTAGTATTTTATTAGATAATTTTAAAGCGTATGTTTCGAAGAAATACATTATGAGATTGTCTTTTATCCTTACAGCTAAAGCATGGGACTTACGGCAACTGTCGGTAATTTAATAATAAAAAACCCCAAACCTGTATAAGTTAGTTTAGAAAAATATAAAATAGATATAAATCGGAAGATTTTTATATGAAGTTGGAGTGAAATAAACGGGCGTGATTTAATAGTCATTGTATTTATCTAACTTTTCCTTATTTTTTTATGCACTGCATTTGAACTGCTTATTTTTATTAAATATTTTAATATATTATTTTTATTTGTAGTATATATTAATATACACTACATTATATATTTTATAAAATAAGTAACATAATAATATCGCACAGTTATAATGTAATGTATAAAATTCATAGACAAGTTAGGTATTTATTATATGTGGTATAATTATAACCATAAAAATTATTTATATTATTATATTATTATGAAGACACGTTATATGTTATATGTATAATACCTCAAAACTTTAAGAAGAGCGTTTTATATTTATGGACGAAACAATCATCAAGGATATAATTCGTATTGCACGAAAGTGGCTTAAAAAAGAAGCTGCCAAAATAGACTCCAAACAGGTAATTAAAGATATTTCTGTCGAAGTGGAAACAGGCATGGGGTATTTCTTTATATTAACCATTGCTAATCTTATAGCACTTAGCGGATTAATTATTAATAGCATTCCGGTAATTATCGGTGCTATGCTTATTTCTCCCCTTATGGGACCTATACTGAGCGTTGGTTTTGCCTTTGTAACGGGAGATAAATTCGTCTGGGAAAAAGCTGCTAAAAAAATAGCCTTTAGCGTTATTTTAATTATTGCTGTAGCCGCCGTCGCAACTTATCTTTCGCCTCTTAAAAGTATAACGCATCAGATTATATCAAGGATAAAACCCAATCTATATGATCTTGCCATAGCCTTTTTTTCAGGACTCGCAGGTGCTGCTGCCATTTGTACTAAAAAAAATTATATGACTATTGTTCCCGGAGTTGCCATAGCAACGGCGGTTATACCTCCTTTGAGCGTAGCAGGTTTTGGTTTGGGAATAGCCGATTTTAAAATATTTGCGGGCGGTTTTTTCCTTTTTTTTACTAATTTTGTCGCCATTATAATCGCAACTGTAATAGTTTTCTTCTTTTACGGATTCAAACCCTCCCTTATATCCGAAGCGGATGTTTCAAGCCTTAAGAAAAGAGCGGCTGCGCTTACAGTAGTTCTCGTTATTATATCGATTCCTTTAATCTACACATTGCAAAAATCTATTGCGGAAGTTACTTTGAGAAATAATATACATGGTGTACTACAGAAGGCATTCAATAATTCAAGAAAATCAAATTTAGTAAACTTTAATTATATAAAAGGCAAGAATGGGGTGCTTTTAATTAATGCCGTTGTTGACACGGTAACTTATTTGACGAAATCGGAAACGAATGAGGCGGAAAAAAATATAAAGTATACTTTAAATAAAAATGTAAAACTATATATAGAACAGATTAAGGTGCTGCCTGGTGGATTAGAAGAAGAAGGTGCAAAGCATACCATTCTATCCATTGTCCCCCTAAAATCCCAATCCGATATTATAAAAAATTCAAGAGAGCATGCATTGTCGGTGATAAAGCGGATTTCTCAAAATATAGACAAAATTATTTCGCCTTCTAAAATTTTAAATTATAGTATAGGATTTAATAATAAAACACAAGGTATCTACGTCATTATGACAGTTGAAAAAGATAGGCAGTTTACGAAAGAAGAAGTATCGTGGATCAAAAGAACTATTTCGTTAAAACTTAATTTGCCGGTGTCTATTAAAGTCTATACTACGCCGTTTGTTCAGCCATTAATTTTTAAAACTGGAGAAACAGCTTTATCGGAGACGATGAAAAAATCTCTTGTTTCAATCAGACAAGCTTATGACAGGGATAAAAATATAAGAATCTTAATTAATGCATATACTGGTTCTACATTTTATTCCAAGGAAAGGCTAAAATTGGCGGGGAAAAGAATTAGCGCAGTTATCGTGGTTCTTAATAAAAAATATAAAATACCTATGACAAAAATTAAAACAGCGGTTTATAAGAGCAAAAAATCCGAAGCACCTTATATCAACATAACCGTACATTAAAAAATTTCAATAACAATAAGATACAAAAAGTATCATTTTTATATTTAGTTTTTTTACAAGATAAGTTATAAAAAAAACACTATTTTAAACGCCTCATAAATAATTTTGCTGGATAAAATATTTTCCGATGCGCAAAACTTTTGAAATTATAATCGTATATTATATTATAAAACAATAATAGGGCTTGATATATATTATGCAGGTCGATGAATGCCGCGAACAACATAAAGCGTACTTTTAAAATTTTTTTAGATCAAGCCCCTTATACCGCTGTTTGTGCATTTTATTTGCAAAAGTAACACGAATCGTCAATTTCGCACTTTTCCTCAATGATAATCAATGATAATTATGTTAAATTCATCAGCCAGTGTATCCGACAGCTATGGAATTTCGTATTTACTTTTTGTAAAATAATTTGCCTCTTTGTTTAATTTACGCTATTATTGAAAATTAGAGAGTTGCCCATTTTCTTCCCGCATGCATTTTTCATCTTTTTCTTCCCGCATGCATTGTTCATTTTCTTCCCGCATGCATTTTTCATACTAGCGGCATTTGCGTTTGTAATACCTAGACTGCTAAATCCTAAAAGCATTAAAAACATAAACATTGTTAAAATAATTTTTTTCATAATTTAAATCTCCTAATAATTAAAGTTGTTAATATATTACAACCCCTTGTTGTAATATATTAATATGCTTATTATACTCATTAAATAGTTTAGAATATGTCTCTTGAGTGACAATATAATGATATAATGAGTATCCAATTTATTTATTTCCTTACTCCCATCTGCATTTGCACATATTTTTAATTTCAACGCAACGTAAATTTAATCTGTTTGCAACATTTACGTCATAATACCCCAACAATCGTTATGATATTATATTTTTACGGTTATATTTTCCATATTGAAAATATCAATTTGAATGTTATAATAAAAAGGAGCGATTATAATGGAAGAAATTAAAAAAAGCGAAGATTATATGAATATGAGTTTATCGGTTTCCCCCGAAAAATATTTTGACAGCAGGTTTGACGGTCAAGAAAAACTCTTTACTGAAAAATTTAACGGGCAGAAAGTGCAGTTAGACGAGCGGTTTAACAGCCTTGAAACAAAGTTAGATGCGCGGATTGACAGCCTTGGAGCAAAAATTGATAGCGTAGATAAGAAACTTTCGTCCAAAATTGACGATGTAGATAAAAGGCTTTCGTCTAAAATTGATGGCGTAGATAAGAAACTTTCGTCCAAAATTGACGATGTAGATAAAAGGCTTTCGTCTAAAATTGATGGCGTAGATAAGAGACTTTCACTGGGATTTACTTTAATAATGGCAGTTCTTGCAGTTTTGGTGGCGCTGCACTTTTTAAAATAAATAAAGCAACTGCATTGTCTGTCAAACAAAAAATCATCCTATATAAAAACTTTTAACCCCACATCCTGTTGCTTTTAGGTATTTTTAAGTATCATAATCAGTTTTATCATGCATGTCCACATTACAACTTTTTTAGGTTTGACTTTTGCCGCAAGCCTATCGTAAAATGTTTTTAAAGCGATGTAAAATCTTACTTCTTTTAAAAATCTATATATTTCCTTAAATCACCGTTAGAAACTAATAAAATTGCTTCAACATATAATAAATACTGGATTCTCGCTTTCGCGGGAATGACAACCGCTGGGTGAAAAATTAAATACCTTCAAAGTCATTCTTGCGAAAGCGGGAATATAGAAATAAATTTTCTATCGGCAATTTTGGGTTTTATTTATATAGTTATCTCGAGTTTGGATTAAATATAGGAGCATATCCCCGCATCTCATACTCTGTCACAGACAAAACGCCTGCAGGTATGACGTGCATGAAAGGATAAACATCACTCGGTTTTACTTTGAACATTTCCATTGCATTATGACATACGGTGTAAGTAACCCCTTGTTTGCTCAATGCACGCAGAAGAGAAGCCCAAACATCATATTTCATATTAAATTCATCTGCCGCCAAAACACCTCCGCCATAAAATACAATATGTATTTTATATTGGTATCCTTTAGGTTTTAGATAGCGAATAATCATAGCGGCGTTCAAAAGAGCCTCTTTCAACTGCGGACCTACTGCACCCACGGCAAGAAGAATCTTCACTGGCTGATGGTGTTTAAAGAATCCTCCAAACGACAATTTTGGATTTTGCGGTATTGTAGGGACATTTGGAAACGGTATTACGTTAACATTGCCTGAGCTTGCTTTAACGATTGTGGCATAAAATAGCAATGACAGAGAAACCGTCATTATTAACAATATTTTTTTAAACATTGTTTCACCCTCCTTAAATTAATATTAATTTAATAAATGATTTCGCATATAAGCAAATTATTATATTTATATATTATATATAAATATAAAATACAATATAACATTAAAAAAGCAAAAATAAAATAAAATAAAATATTATATTATATTATATTATAATATATTATATCAGTATAGTTAATACAGCACAGAAGAAATGTTTACCTTAATTCTTCTATAGAAATTTATTTTATGGATTTCCACTTTTGCGGGGATTGCTTTGAGAGAATTTATCGTTTCACTCGTCTGGTGTCATTCCTGCGAAAGCGGAAATCCTGCACTGTTTATTATTGACAGTTTTTATGGAGGAATTAAAGATAATATATCTTAATGCAATATTAATTAAAAATCAGTATAATAAAATTAATATTCGGTAAATGCAAGAAAATTAAACACTAATATTAATATTAATATATAATATATAATATTAATTATATATGGATTAATAAAACTATAAATTGCCGATAGAAAATTTATTTTCTGGATGAGCCGTCTAAATACCGACGGCTTTAAAGCGTACCTACCCACGCAGGAATGACTTTGCAGGTATTTAAGTTTTCACCCGATAGGTGTCATTCCCACGAAAGCGGGAATTTAATGTTCCATATAACTTTAAAGCTATTTTAAAGATTTCTATCGTCAATTTTGGATAAAATTAATATTCGGTAAACGATTCAGTAAACGGAATAAAGATTTAATGTTATAACTATAGTTATAAACAGATGATAGAATCATTCAAGTGAAGTCATATTTATATGCAGTAAAATATTATTATTATGAAATTATTTCCATTATTTAACAAAAGGCGCAGTATATTATTATTTTTTTTTCTATTTATAGTAATATTTTCCTTAAGTTCTATATTATTTTTAACATCACCGTATTTTGATAATATAGTAAAAAATTACGCGCAAAATTATTTAACAAAAATTTTACATAAAAAAACGACTATAAAAAAATTAAAGATTTCTTTTTTTGCTCCTCAAATATCAATTACAGATTTAAAATTAAAAGGTTTTGCATCTGTAAAAAATATAAATATATATTTTGGAAGATTTAATTTTTTTGACAGAAAGATTATAATAAACAAAATTTATGTTGGTAATCCCGTCGTAAAAGTAATTTTAAAAAATAATAAAATATTTAATTATAAAGGTTTTCAAAAAACTGTAAAGGATTTTTCCAAAAAATCTTTTTTCTCGTTCATTTCGGCATCGGTTAATAATATAACGGCGCATAGAGGCGATTTAAAACTTAGTAATATCGGTTTAAAACTGCATTTAACCGTAAAAAAATTCCAATTTAGCTTTTTAATTAAAAAAGGCAGCCGAGCTTTTTTTAAAGGTGGTTACGGACAATTTTTAAGTTATAATGCCCCATATATTCATTTAAAAACAGCAAAGTATAATCAAATATTTTTCTCGTCTTCAAAAAATATTCATATATTTAACAATTTTGTTAAAGTAAACAATCTTTTTTTTAGCGCAAATTATTTCCAAACTTTTACAAGCGGGATAATTTCTTTCAAAAAACGTTTAAACAATAATTTAAATAATAATTCCAATAATTCAATAAATAGTGATTCCGGCAGCCAAAATTATCTAAATGAACATCCCGATTTAAAAAACGGTGTAAAACAAAATAATAAAAATAATCAGAGTTTATCATTTATTAATTCTATTGTTAAGTATATTCCTATTCACGGTTTTTATATCACTTCAGATTTAAGCATCCCGCATTTATCTAAACTTCCTAAAAATATAACGGCGCATA
>JAKACI010000054.1 GCA_021821565.1 bacterium
AAACTACATCTCCTAATTCTAATAATGATTATAGTCTTGGGATCTCTGATTTTGCTCAGTCTGAATTAGGAGATGTAGTTTATATTCAACTTCCTCAAGCAGGAAAACAATATAAAAAAGGTGAAAAAATAGGCGAAATAGAATCTGTGAAATCTGTTTCAGAAATTTATGCTCCTGTAGATTTAACAATAAAAAATATAAATTCTAATCTTAATGAAACTCCCGAATTAATTAATAACAATCCTTACGGCGAAGGTTTCATCGCTAAAGTTGAATTAAATAATCCTTCCGATTTGTCACTGCTAATGGATAACAATTCTTACGAATCATTTATAAAATCAAATCATGAATAATTTTTGTTATATTCCCGCTTCAAATGAAGAAGTGGAATACATGTATAAATTTATCGGGATTAAAGATAAAAAAGAGTTATTTAATAAAATTATCGGCGGCATTCCTTTGGTTAACGAAAAAGACCTTGATTTTATGCCTGATCAAATGGACGAATTATCGCTTTATAAATATTTCTCAAATATAAATGATAATTTGCGTGATAGCGGCAATATACCTATATTTGCCGGCGGAGGGATATACGACCATTATGTTCCGTCCGCAGTTGACGCAATAATGTCAAGAGCCGAATTTTATACTCCTTATACTCCGTATCAGCCTGAAGTCAGTCAGGGAACATTAATGGCGCTGTTTGAATTTCAATCAATGACCGCTTCAATTTTAGGTATGGATGTTGTTAATGCTTCTATGTATGACGGCGCAGAAAGTTTGGCGGAAGCAGTGCTTATGTCTTCGCGGATTTATCGTCAGAATAGACAGAATGATTCAAGTAAAAGCAATAATAAAAAAATTAAAATTATTGTTTCTAAAGCCGTCAATCCCTATTATATTGAAGTTGTTAAAACTTTTATTGAAGATTTAGATATTTTTATAGAATTTGCAGATATTGATTTAATAAAAGGCAATACCGATATAAACGATTTAACAGAAAAATTGGCTAAAAATAAAAATATTAATCAAAAAAATGCAAATAAGTCTGATAGCAAAAGCAGTGGCGATAATGTTTCAGGCGGCGAAGTATGCGCTTTTATAGTTCAGCAGCCCAATTATTTTGGAATTATAGAAGATTTAGAAACTATTGAAAAGATAGTGCATAACAAAAATTGCAATACTTCTTTAAATCCTCATCTAATAGTATGTTCTGCAGAGCCTTTCAGTTTTGGAACGATTGCTCCACCTGGATTTTATAATGCCGATATTTTTGCAGGCGAAGGAAACGGTTTTGGCAATTATATGAATTTTGGCGGACCGCTTTTAGGTCTTTTTGCGGCAAAAAAAGAATTTATAAGACAAATGCCTGGAAGAATTACGGGCAAGTCTAAAGATAATAAAAATAAAGATGCGTATTTGTTTATTCTTGCGACCCGGGAGCAGCATATAAGAAGGCAGGCGGCGACATCTAATATTTGCACAAACAATTCATTAAACGCACTCAGAGCGGCCGTTTATTTATCTTTATGCTCCAAACAAGGATTTAAGAAAATTTCTCTTTTAAATCTTAAATTAGCTCATATTTTGTGTGAAAAATTGTTAAATACAAGCTTGTTTTCTCTTAAATTTACCGCCGATTTTTATAATGAGTTTGTTTTAGAAATAAATAACAAAAGCATTAATTCATCAAAATTTATAAATGAGATGCTAAAAGAAGGCATATTGGCGGGAATACCTGTAAAAAACGGCAGCAGCAATGAAGTTTTGATAGCCGCCACGGAGAAAGTCGGCATTGAAGATATTGATAAATATGTTGAAAGCTCGGTTAAAATACTTACTTAACAGCTAAAATTTTTAAATCTTTCGCACTAGAAATATCCAATTCCGCTACTGCTAAAGAGGTGAAAGAAGCGCAGTAATTAACAATTTAATTAGATAAGCGAGAAATATCTAACTCTGCTACTGCTAAGGAGCGGGCGACATATTAAATAGATGGCAAAAAAATATTCAAAAATTAATTCCCCTCCTGTCAAGGAGGGATGCCCGTTAGGGCGGGGTGGTTAAGGGCAATTAATTTTATTCAAGTTAATAAATTATTTAATAAATTGTATAAAATTAATTTCAAATTATTATTTTAATAGTAAATTCAAATCTAAAATTATTCTGATTATTATAAATCTATAAACTATGAAAAAATTTCCCGGTTCAAAAGGTTTGATATTTAATGAAGGTTTATTGATTAATCAAAGTTCAAAAGGATTATACGGTATAAGTATCCCTCAAAATAATTTTAGTTTAAGTCAAGTTAAAAAAACAGCTAAAGATTATATTGACCTTAAATTTTTAAGAAATGAAGAAAAATCCCCTTTATTGCTTCCTGAAGTATCTGAGCCCACTGTAGTCAGACATTTTACACGTCTATCAAGCTGGAATATTTGCGTAGATACAGCTTTTTATCCCTTAGGTTCATGCACAATGAAATATAATCCTAAAATTAATGAAGTAATAGCTTCATTAAATAATATAAGAAATTTGCACCCGTTAATGCCTGCAGGCTATATTCAGCCTATTTTAAAAATAATGTATGAATTTAACCGGGTATTGTGCGGATTAACAGGGCTCGACGAATTTACTTTTAACCCTCAAGCCGGTGCTGCAGGTGAATTTACAGGTATGAAAATTATTAAAAAGTATTTTGAAGTTAAAAATGAAAAAAGAAATATTGTTTTAATTCCCGACAGTTCACATGGAACTAATCCTGCAAGCAGCCATATAGCAGGTTTTATTCCGGTTGAAATTAAAACATTTTCACAGGATCTTTCGGAAAATTCTGACAATTTAAATAAACATGCTAATGATGACCATTCACTTTTAAATGAAGGCGAAAATAATCTTAATTATAAAACAAATAAAAAAGGATATAAAGGATATATTGATATAAACGAACTTAAAAAGTATATAAATAAAGATGTTGCGGCAATAATGATAACCAATCCAAATACATTCGGATTATTTGAAAAAAATATTATAGAAGTTGCTGATTTAATGCATAAAAACGGCTCATTAGTTTACATGGACGGCGCCAATTTTAATGCTTTTATAGGTAATTGCAGAGTTTCGGATTTTGGGGTTGACATACTGCATTTAAACCTGCATAAAACATTTTCTACTCCGCATGGCGGCGGTGGTCCAGGCAGCGGACCCGTCGGGGTTAAAGATTTTTTAAAAGAATTTTTGCCTATTCCATATATAACGGTTGAAAGGCGAAAAGTAGAAAATAAAGCTAAATTTCAAAATGACAATAAAAATAAAGAAGACGGTTATATAAAAGACGGCAATAAATATAATAAATACAAATGCAATAATAATAATATTAACAGTAACGGTAATAGTGAAAGCTTGATAAATAATAAAAATTACGGCGAAGATAAAATTGATTATGAAAAAGATGATTACTGCTATTATTATGATTTAAAAAATGAAAGAGAACATTCAATAGGCAGAATTTCTTCGTTTTACGGAAATTTTGCGGTAATATTAAGAGCTTATGCTTATCTGTTGTCTCTTGGAAGACAAAATATATCTAAAGTTAGTGAAATAGCAGTTTTAAATGCAAATTACATAAAGAAGAAACTTAAAGATGCTTTTATTGAAAGCGATCCGTTCCCTGAGGATTTATGTATGCACGAATGTGTGTTAAACGACAGCGTTTTTCAATCGGAAGGAATTTCAACTTTAGATTTTGCAAAACTTATTATAGATTACGGTTTCCATCCGCCTACCGTATATTTTCCAAAAAATATTCACGGAGCAATTATGATTGAGCCCACGGAAACCGAATCAATACAAACTATGGATAGTTTTATTTCCGCTATGAAAGAAATAAAGAAAAAAGGTAAGAACTATGTCTCAAAATCACCGAAAAAAACAAAAACAGGAAGAATTAATGAAGTTTTGGCAAACAAAAATCCTGTATTCAAATAAAAAATTATTAATTAAATAACAATTTGATTAAATACAATTAAAAGTATTTCCTTTAATTTTTCCATAGAAACTATCAATGATATTTTTTCAATGATAAGCAATAGTGCATGAGCCGTCTAAATGCCGACAGCTATGAAACACTGCCGGCTTTCCTTCGGAATAACTGCATATAGATAGTGAAACTATTGAAACTATAAATCCTCTCTAATCTAAGTCATTCCTGCGTGGGCGGGTACGCTTTAAAGCCGTCGGCATTTAGACGGCTCATCCGGAAAATAAATTTCTATGAAAGAATTAAAGATTTCAATTTGTCTTGAAAAAAACGAAATTTTATAGTATTATTATAAATATATTGATAAATAACTTATTACAAAGGAGCATAAATATGAATTTCAAGGAAGTTCAATTTGAAGCTGCCGACGGCGGAGTAATACACGGCTCATTATTCGGGTTATATTCTGATGCAGTTATACTTGCACACGGTAAAGTTTTCAATAAAGAAAGCTATTATGACCTGTGTGAAATATTTTCAAAAAATAAAATTACTTCATTAGCATTCGATTTTAGAGGTTATGGGCTGTCAAAACCCGGCAGCAGCGGGTTGGCAGGGTTGGGAGAAGATGTTATAGGCGCAATAAGCTTTATGAAAAAGCAAGATTTTGTAAAAAATATAACATTATTGGGCTCAAGTATGGGCGGCGCTGCAGTCTTAAATGCATCTAAATTATATAAACCTGAAGAAATAAAATCTGTTATAGCCCTTTCTTCTACTTTTACAGATGGAGTTAATGTTATAGATGTTCCTGTGCATTATATAGGTTCTGAAGATGAAAAATTCGCCGAAGGAATTAAAAACATGCATACAAATACAAGATCTAAAAAGTCTATTCATTTCTTTAAAGGCAATGTGCATGGTCAAAATATTTTTGCGGCAGAATCAAGAGATGAACTAATTTCATTAATTATTTCTTACATCAAAGAATAATAAAATTAATGTCTTATCTGAGTATTATTACCTAATAATCTTTCTTTAATAATTATTTCTTACATCTAATTATTTCTTACATCAAAGAATAATAAAATTAATGCCTGCTATATTTTTTGTATTTATTGTTATACTTTTCCAAAGGGCTAATACGATGATGGTGCAATCCATCAACCCGCTCTTTGTAAAATACGTATTACATACGAGCCTTGTCTATGTTGGAATAGCTACCGCCGTTTATGCCGCCAGCACCCTTTTAGTCCGCTATGTTGTAAGCATCAGAGTAAAGCCTGCATATATAACAAAATTTATAATTACAGGAATGATTCTATTTTCCATAGCACTTTTAGGATATTTTTTTTCTAATTCTCTTATGGAATTTTTATTATTTGTTGTTATTTCAGGTTTTGCGACTGCCATAATAATGCCTTTTTTGCTTTCATTAGTTAATTTTGTCTCCGGTAAAGAAGATATTGAAAAAAATTTAACCATATATTCTTTAATGCTTAGTGTTGCGCTTGTTATAGGTCCGCTTCTCGGCACTATTATGCTGTCTGTTTTTAGTATAAAATATATTTATTTGCTTTTATTCGTATTTGCCGTTGCAGGATTATTTTTTGCTATGAAGATTAACAAAACTGCAAAAAACAAAATAAAAGAAAAACTCGCTCAGGGCGATAATATAGCCGATAGTATTTCTGACCAGCATTATAGCGATAATGTATTTATAAATAAAAATTTAAACGCATCTGAAAATTATACACATAGAAACGGTCATAGCGGTGATAATACATTCATCAATAAAAACAGCAGCGGTATTGATGCCGTTGAACCCGCAAAAGAAATAAACAATAATTCAAATAACCGACATAATAATATAAAGATAAAGCAAAAAAAGGATAGATTAATTTTCAGACTTTTTAAAAATAAAAAATTTCTTGAAGTTGTTTTTTATAATACGGTTTTTAGTATATGTTTTGCTTCTATTGTTGCTTTTGGAGGTGTTTATGCAAGGGATAATTTTCAAGCGCCTTATTTTTTAATAACATTGCTGTTTGCTATATTTTTCATATCTTCGTTAATCACGCGGTTAGTTCTTTTATTTTTTGCAAAAAAAGGCAAAATAAAACAAAAAATGAATATAATGAATATTTCAATTCTTTTATCTTCGTTGTCTTTTGCAGCTATGGTTTTATCAAATAATATTATTTTTTATGCATTAGCCCTTGTTTTGCTGGGCATACCGCATGCTTTAATTTTTCCTGTAGGAACTATGCGTATTTCCGAAGTTGTTGAAGTAAAACAAATTGTTGCAGCCAATACGATATACCAGTCAAATTTTGATATAGGGGGAATAATAGGTCCGCTTTTTCTTTCATATATAGGAGAAGCATATTCAATAAAATTCATATTTTTTTTACTTGCGGTATTTTTAGGACTGGCTTTTATACTCGGGCGTGTTTTTATGAAATTAATTAACTGAAATATGTCAATAAAAATTTTGCTTTTTAATATAATTTAATGTAAAATATCATAATTTTAATTCATTTAATTCATTTAATTTTTTAATCAAATAAAATTTTTTATTATGAAAGAGCTTGAAGACTTAAGAAATAAAATAGACAAAATAGATAAAGAATTAGTTGATATTCTTAATAAACGAGGCGAAATAGCCGTAAAAATCGGAGAAATAAAGTCGATAAATAATAAAATATATTATAATCCTGCTCGAGAAAATAAAGTATATGCAAATGTTAAATTGCTTAATAAAGGACCATTAAAAAACGACCATCTGGTAAATATTTTTAGAGAAATAATATCGGCATGTATTTCTATTGAGGCAAGTATTAAAATAAGCTATTTAGGACCGGAAGGCACATTTACTCATCTTGCGGCTATTAAACGTTTCGGGCAGTCAAGAGCCCTCATTCCCGTTAAAACAATCGGAAATGTTTTTGACAATGTCACTAAAGGGCTTTCGGAATATGGCGTAGTTCCGGTGGAAAATACTATAGAAGGAATGGTAAATATTACTTTAGATATGTTTGTAAATTCCGATGTTACAATAATAGGAGAAGAGCTGATACCCATCAGCCATTTTTTATATTCTAACGAAACAGATAAAGAAAAAATTAAAAAAATATATTCCCATCCGCAAGCGTTAGCTCAATGCAGAAATTTTCTTGAAGAAAATTTTAAAAATGCAGAATTAATTGACGCATTTTCTACGGCTGATGCCTGTAAAACTGTTATGCAAGAAGCAGGCTCCGCAGCGATAGCTTCGGAAGCAGCGGGAAGCATCTTCGGTCTTAATGCGTTGTTTTCACATATTGAAGATTTTACCAATAACTATACAAGATTTTTAATTATATCTAAAGGGGAAAAAACAGTTAAAACAAATAATGATAAAACTTCAATATTATTTTCTATAAAAAATTCGGTTGGAGCTTTATATAAGATATTAAAACCGTTTTATGACAATAATATTAATATTACTAAAATAATTTCAAGACCTTCAAAAAAAACAAATTGGGATTATTTATTTTTTATAGATGTTGATTGCTACGAATCTGAAGAAAGAATAAAAAATGCCATTGAAAACATTAAAGAATTTACTATTTTCGTTAAAATACTCGGTTCTTACGAATATGCCAATGTATAAAATTTCTATTTATTTAAATCGTAGGTAACTAGTAAGTAACTACTAGTTTTAAGGGTTTTACGCACAGCTAAGCGTTAATTTGTAGGCAGGCAGTTCATTTGAACTTAATTAAAAATTATATTATTATTACAATTAATAATAATTAATGATATGAATAAAAATTTGTTTAAAGATAAATTGGAAAATAACGAATTTATTTATACTTCCGAAGTTTCCCCCGAAAGAGGAACGGATTTGTCTAAAATTAAAATTATTTTAAAATCATTAAAAGATAAAATAACAGCTTTTAATGTTACCGACAATCAAGGGGCTAATATGAAAATGTCGTCGTTAGCCGCTTCAATATATATTAAAAGCATCGGAGGAGAACCAATTTTTCAGCAAACATGCAGGGATAGAAACAGAATGGCTCTTGAATCCGATCTTCTCGGCGCTTCGGCGCTTGGAATAAATAATGTTCTTACGCTGACGGGAGACTATATAACTTTCGGCGACCATAAACATGCAAAGCCTGTTTACGATATAGATTCGGTTAATTTAATAGAAATTATTAAAGGAC
>JAKACI010000055.1 GCA_021821565.1 bacterium
GTTATTTTTAAAATTATTAAATTTTTTATTCTCTTTTGTTTTTTTTATATTTTCATTTTTTATATTAAAATTACTTGCACATGCGCTATATTTTTTTGCATCCTTCTTTTTTTTATTATTATTTCTATTTTTATTAAACATTGTATAATATATTAATTATTAATTATTATTCACAGCTGATCGCGTTTTCAATAATATTTTCGATAAGATTGTTAAAATCAATACCCTTTTTCTGCGCAATCATAGGAACTAAGCTAAATTCGGTTAATCCCGGCAATGTATTAATCTCGAGCACGTAAACTTTTCCCGAATCGCTAAGTATAATATCCGTTCTTGTAATACCTTTGCAATCCAATGAATTGTGAGCTAAAACTGAAGCATTTTCACACGCTTTATATTCTTCTTCCGTTAAATCAGGGTTTAAAATATATTTTGTTTTGCCTTTTGTATATTTTGCAGAATAGGAATAAAAATTGTCATCAGGCTTAATCTCTACACAACCCAACGATTTGCCGGAAAAAACTGCAAATTGTATTTCTCTTCCTATGATATATTCTTCCACAATAATTTCATCGTCATATTTAAAAGCATCTTCTACCGCTAAATAGAATTCTTTTTCAGAATAGGCGATAGCAGCTCCTACGCTTGAACCTTGAGCATTAGGTTTTATAAAATACGGCAATTTTATATTATTCATTTTTTTGTTTATCAGCTCGGCTTTTTCTCCTTTTTTTACGGAAAAAAAATCAGGAACGGTTAATCCATAATATTTAAAAATAATTTTAGATTTTATTTTATCCATTGCTAATGCGCTGGCTTCCACTCCTGAACCCGTATAAGGAATATCTAATAATTCAAAAATCCCCTGAATTTTACCGTCTTCTCCGAATGTTCCGTGAAGAGCATTGAAACAAATATTTATACTATCAATTTCTTTAAAAAAATTTTTGTCTAAATCAAATTTTTTGACGTTATATCCCATACTTGCAAGAGAGTCCGCTACAGCCTTTCCCGTTTTAAGAGATATTTCTCTTTCTGCGGATACGCCGCCCATTAAAACCCCAATTTTTAAATCTTTTATTGCTGCTTTCATTATTTATTTATTTAATTAATTAATTAATTTAATTTAATTTAATTTTGTTTCATTTTGTCTTATTTGTTATTTAGTTTATTTGTTTGTTTAATTTATTTTAATTTAATAATTTTGCCATATTATTTTTATTGTTGTATATTTTTATTGTTGTATATTATTTTATTTTTATTTCAGTATTTAATTCTATATTTTTTTCCATCAGCACGGTTTCTTTAATTTTATTAATTAAATCTAAAATATCGGAAGATTTTGCATTGCCTTTATTTATAATAAAATTAGCATGTTTTTCCGAGACGGCGGCATCTCCTTTAGATAAACCTTTATAACCTATTTCGTCTATAATTTTTCCGGCGGAATATCCTTCCGGATTTTTGAATATACATCCTAATGACCTTTCGCCTAAAGGTTGAGACATCTTTCTCGCTTTAAATAAATTTATTTTTTCAGATATAGCATCTTTAGTTGAACTCTTTAACAAAAATTCGACGCCTGTAATAAAATAATCGTCTTCATTAATATCTGGTATTTCAATATTTCTATATGAAAATTTTAATTGATTTTTTTTAAAATTTAATTTATCGCCATATTTAGTTATAATATCCAAACTGTTAATTATATTTTCAATACTTGATTCTTTAGAGCCTGCGTTCATTTTAACGGCTCCCCCTAATGTCCCCGGAATCCCATAAACGAATTCAAAGCCTTCAAAATTATTTTTTATTGTAAAACCAAGCATCTTTGATAGCAGAACTCCGGCTCCAGCTTTAATCACGCAATAATTTTCTTTATTGTCAATATTGTAATTTATGTACTTAAATCCCTGTTTAAATGAAATAACTGGCAATTTTATAATCTCATCTTTAAACAGCGTATTTGAACCGCCTCCTATTACATAAAATCCTGGGCAATAATTTTTTATAATTTCGCAAACAATATAAATATCTGTTTCATTTTCGGGAAAAATCATCAATTCGGCAAATCCTCCCGTTTTTATAGTGCTATATAAAGACAGATTTACATTTTCAAGATGAAATATATTGTTCTTATTTAAAACTTCTCTTATATCTATTATGTTTTTAAGCATTTTAATTTACTATTGCTCCTTTATCCTATAATAGAATTTTATATTATAGATTCCTGCTTTCGCAGGAATGACTTTGAGATATTTTATCCTTTCACCCATTTAGTGTCATTCCCGCGTAGGCGGGAATCCGGAGTTCTTAAAACATTGCTGTATATTTAATAATTTTTATTGCAAGATTAAGGTTGCTATTGTGTCTTGCAATTTTATTTTTTTATTTTTTTTAGAGTCTACAAAATCGTCGCAATATTTTGTTATATCTCCTGCTCCCAGGAAGATTACCATTTCTCCGCCTTTAAGCAAGTTATTTAAATTTAACGATATATCTTTTTTGTCCGGAACATAGTAAACATTTTTATATCCTGCATATCTCATTTTCTCGCTCAGTATCAAAGATGAAGCTGATTCAATCGCTATTTCGCCGGCTGAATAAACATCGGTTATTATCACTACATCTGCAATTTTTAACGATTTGCAAAAATCATCAATTAAATCTTGCATTCTTGAATATCTATGAGGTTGAAAAACCACGACTATCTTCCTGTCCCAGTTTTTAGCCGCTTTAAGCGTTGCCGTTATTTCAACAGGATGATGCGCATAATCATCAATTACTATAAGTTTTTCATCTTCTTTCTTTATTTGAAATCTTCTTTCTACTCCGTGAAAATCTTTTAATCCCTCAAAAATATAATTAGTTTCAATACCAAGCTCCTTAGCTAAAGTTATAGAACCTAACGCATTGTAAATATTATGTATGCCTGGAACCGCGAGCTTGAATTTCTTTATAAATTTTTTCTTGCAATAAACGTCAAATTGTGAAAATTCTTTTTCAAGTTCAATGTTTAAAGCATAATAATCGGCTTCCTGCTCTATTCCGTAAGTGAAATATTTCCTTGATAAATCAGGAAATAGAGATTTTAATAAATTATTATCGGCGCATAAAGAAGCAAAACCTAAAAATGAAATATTATTTATAAAATCTTTGAATGCTGATTTTATATTTTCTATGCCTCCGTAATAATTTAAATGTTCATAATCAATATTGGTAACAACGCAATAATCCGGTTTAAGTTTTAAAAAAGATCCGTCGCTTTCATCTGCTTCAACTACCATAAAGTCGCCTTTTCCTACTTTTGAATGCATATCTATTCCAAAAACCTTCCCTCCGACAACAAATGTGGGATCAAGTCCTGCAGCACCTAAAATATTTGAAATCATTGATGTTGTAGTTGTTTTTCCATGTGAACCTGCAACAGCTATTCCCTTTTTTAACGATAAGAGTTCCGAAAGCATTTCTGCTCTTCTTAAGACGGTAAGTTTTCTATTTCTTGCTTCTGCCAATTCAATGTTATCATCTTTTATAGCCGAAGAATAGACGACTATTTCGGCTCCGTTAATATTGTCAGGATTATGCCCTATATGAACTTTGCTGCCCATAGATTCAATTTTTTTTATTGTATTGTTATATTCTACATCGGATCCTGTGACTGAATATCCTGAATTAATTAAAACTTCCGCAATTCCGCTCATTCCTGAACCGCCTATTCCTATAAGATGAATTTTTTTATTGCTGTTTTCCATTTATCTGCCCCGATTATATAAAATTATCTTTAATATCTATTTAATTGATACCCAAAATTGCCGATAGAAACCATTAAAATGGCTTTAAAGTTATGAACACTGGATGAGCCGTCCAAATACCGACGGGGAATTCAGAAATACAATTTTCTGCCGGCAATTTTAGGTAATATCATTATGTTTTTATTACTATTCTATTATTCTATTATTATATTATTATATTATTATTATTTTATTTAATCTTTATTCTATTAATTGTTATTTACAATTAAATTAGCAATATTCAAAGCGGAATCTTGAATATTTATTTTACTTAAGCTGTAATAAATATTACTCAATAAACTTCTATTGCAAAATATTTCTTTTATGGTTTGGAGTAATTCTTTTGAAAGATTTTCGCCGTCTTTTATGAGATAAGCTCCTTTAATATTTGAAAGATAATAAGCATTTTTAAATTGATGATTTTTAGCTGCGTAAGGATAAGGTATTAAAATAGCCGGTTTTTTAATAGCTATAATTTCAGATAACGTCCCCGCGCCCGAACGCGCAATTATTATATCAGATAATTCATAATATTTTTCCATACTATCGGTAAACTTAAAAACTTCGTAATGTTTAATGCCGCAATTTGAATAAAAATAATTTATATTATCATATTCTTTTTCGCCTGTCTGATGAAATACCGTTATTTCCCGTTTAATATCGGCATCTAACGATGAAATTAAATTCATAGCCGCTCTATTGATAGACGATGCTCCCTGCGAACCGCCGAAAACAAATATTGCCAGTTCCTTTTTACTGACATCTGGCGGCTTAGGAATAATATTTAAAATATTTTTTCTTACCGGATTTCCTGAAAAAATAAATTTAGAAAACGGAAAATATTTTTTTGTTTCTTTGAATGATGCAAAAACAGTTATTCTAAAATACCCCAGTATTTTATTTGAAAGACCCGGCTCTAAATTTTGTTCCATAATGCCTGAACGTATGCCTTTAAATTTTGCGTAAAATACTGGAGCAAAAGATGAATAGCCTCCTAAGCCTAAAACAAAATCAGGCTTTATTTCTTTAAATATATTGTTTACTTCTTTAAAAACAATGAAAGTATTTATAAAAGATTTAATTTTATTCATAACTTTTTTACCTGAAAATCCGCTTGCATTAATTATATATAATTGCAATCCGTATTCGTCTTTAAGTTTGTTTTCAATACCTTTAGACGTCCCTATAAAATAGATACCGGCTGAAGGGTCTATTTCTTTTATTTTTTCCGCCACCGCCAAACCGGGAAATAAATGTCCTCCCGTACCTCCTCCCGCAATTACAAAATTCATTTTATTTTACACTTCGTTTATAATTAGTTTTTTTTAATATACTTAAATATTTTTTATTCTAATTTGCAAAATTAATTTTTTAGTATTTAATTTAATTATAGTTTTATATTTATATTATTTATATTATTTATATTATTTATATTATTTATATTATTTATATTATTAAAACTTTAATTCTTTTTTTTTCTTAAAGATTGGGATGAAATATTTAAAAGTATTCCTACCGCTATTGCCGAAGCAAGAAGCGCACTGCCTCCGTAACTTACAAAAGGCAAAGCAAGTCCTTTTGTAGGCAAAAAATCAGTTACTACGCCGATATTTATAAAAGCGCTTATTATTATAAGACCCGTAAGCCCTAATGCTAAGTATGTACCGAATAAATCAGGCGCATACAGAGCAATTTTTAGACCTCTATACGCCAAAATAAAATAAAGAGCAATAAATACGAATACTCCTATTAACCCTAATTCTTCTCCTACCGTTGAAAATATAAAATCTGAATATGGAGTAGGAAGAAAAAACAGTTTTTCTTTTCCGTTGCCGAGTCCTACGCCAAACATACCTCCTCGAGCGAATGCAAACATAGACTGCATAATTTGAAAACCTATACCTGTTTTATCTTTAAACGGATGAAGAAAAGCAAGTATTCGGTCTCTTCGGTATGCAACGCTAAAAATTAATAAATATGCAGCAGCCGATCCTGCCAAAAGAATAAAAACAATATATATTAATGAAACTCCTCCCGCAAACAACATTATTAATGTTATAGCAAATAAAACAGAAGCTGTTCCAAAATCAGGCTCTTTTAGAAGAAAAACGTCAAAAAATCCCATGACAAGCATAGGTGCTATAAATATGAGCGAATATCTATTTTGATTCAGCAATTCTTTTTTCTTTTCTAAAAATACCGCAAGGAAAATTATAAATATAACTTTTAAAAATTCTGAAGGTTCAAGATTTAATAATCTTAAATTTATCCATCTTCTGGAACCTCCCGCCTCCAAACCTATATGCGGGATAAAAACTAAGAACATCAATATTCCTATTGCGGCTAAAAGTATTACATAAAAAGATTTCAAAATATGATAATCGTTTTTCATAAAAAAACCCATAAATATAGCTGAAATTATTACATAAATTCCCTGTCTTAAAAGAAAATGATAGCTATTCCCATAATCTATAATGGATGTCATAGCGCTTGTAGAATAAACCATAACAAGCCCAAGCGCAATTAATACGCATACAGATAAAAATAAAGCAGTATCATACTTTCTTATAAATGCTCTGCCGTAATTTATCATATGATTATTTTTTACATTCATGTTTATAATTTTATAATTTTATAATTTTAATTTATATAATATAATTTATTAATTTTAAATAATTGTTTCGTTATTTTTTTTGCTTTTAGTTTCTTTTAATTTGCCGAAACATTTTTTAAATATTTCTCCTCTTTCACTATAATCTTTAAACATATCGAAACTTGATGACGCAGGGGAAAGCAAAACCGAGCATAAAGTATTATTGCCGCATACGGCTGCAGCAATATCATAAGCCTTTTCAACCGCATCTGCCATATCTGAAGCATTTATCAAGTCGACGGTATTATTATTAAGCGATTTATATATAATATCTGCCGTCTCGCCTATCAAAACGCAGGCTTTAACATATTTTTTTACAGGTTCGATAAGGACGTCGTAATTAAAACCTTTATCTTTACCGCCCAAAATAAGAATAACGGCGGAACCTTTAATTGATTCAAGGGCGCTTATGACCGCCGCAGGGTTTGTCGCCTTTGAATCGTCATAAAAATTGATATTATTAATATTACCGATAAATTCTACTCTATGTTTTAATAATTTATATTCTTTAAATGATTGTTCTACTGCCTCTATAGGAACTCCTGAGGACAGCAATGCGCCTGAAGCAGCCATCATATCTTCTATAACAAATTTTCTCTTATCTTTAAAATCTTTTAAGGAAATTTTATAATCAATATCGTAAAATTCTTTTAATTTAAAATAAATGTTTTCATTTTTATAAAAAATATTACATTTATTTTCATTAAAACCGAACAAAATAGGCAGCGAACCTATTATATCTTTAACTATAAATGCGTTATAGTCTTCATAATTCAATATTGCAGTGTCATTTATACTATGATTTTTAAATATTTTATATTTCGTCAATCTATATTCGTCAAAATTTTCATATCTGTCAAGATGATCATCCTGAATATTTAATAATACGGCAATATCAGGATTAAATTTATAAACCCATTCTAATTGAAAACTTGATACTTCTAAAATAAAATCATTATAATTTTTTATGCCTTCAATAAAAGGAATGCCGAAATTACCTCCGGTAAAAGCCTTTATATTTGCATATTTCATTGCTGAGGAACACATTGAGGTCGCAGTAGTTTTTCCGTTTGTTCCCGTAATAGCTATTATTCTTGGTCTGGCAATACCGCTGCTTTCAATATTGAAATTATCGCATTTATTTTTATTAATATTTTCCGTATATTTATTGTTTTTATTTTTAATATGCGGATTTCTATTTTCGTTTTCGCTATCATTAGAAAAATTATCGTCGTTTAATTTACTATATAATTTATTATTTAATTTACCGTAATAATTTTGCATTAAATTTTCGTAAGCAAATTCTATCTCGCCGTATATAGGTTTTCTGAGCTGTCTTAATTTTAATACAACATTGTTATTTCTACGAATCCCCGGACTTATAACGGTTTGTCCGACATCGTTAATTTTATTTTTTAAAAAATATTCTGCTCCGTTATTGTTAAAGAAAAAAGAACCTTCACAATTTTGGTTTAGTTTATTTATATCGTCATCGTTTAAAAATTCGTCGTAAATCATAATATTATTTTCATCATTTTTTAATTGATTATAGGTATTTACATTTACGCCGCAAGCATTTCCGTCATCGGTATTTTTTTTTAAAAAATCCTGTACCGCCTTGCCTGTTTTCCCGTAACCTATTATCAGCGTATTCAAATTTTTCATATTTATAATTTATAATTTATAATTACACTAATATTAATATAATGTTGCAAAATGTAATAAATAATAAATAGATGCAA
>JAKACI010000056.1 GCA_021821565.1 bacterium
AATAAATATTGAAATTGATTATTTTAAATAATTATTTAATAATATAAAAATATTTATTATATTATATTATATTATATTGTTCTTACACTAATTTACTTTACAGGAGATATATTTATATGACCATTATAACTAATTTTAACTGTGAAAACAGTTTAAAAAGCGGCGATGACGATATTATCGTCAGCAGAGTCGAACACAATGAACAGATAGGTTCGCAGGAAGAAATTAAAATACCTGATGTTATACCGATGCTGCCCATAAGAGATCTCGTTGTTTTTCCGTTTATGATAATACCTCTTTTTGTAGGAAGAGAAGCTTCTATTAAAGCTGTCGATGAAGCCTTATCTAAAGACAGGCTTATACTTTTATCCGCTCAAAAAGATATAGTAGTTGAGGAACCGACGCAAAACGACATATATGAGACGGGCACTATAGCAATGATAATGAAAATGCTTAAATTGCCTGACGGAAGAGTAAAAATATTGGTACAGGGAATTTCTAAAGCTAAGATAGAAAGCTACGTGCAGGTAAAGCCATTCTATCTTGTAAAAATAGCAAAGATTAAAGAAGAGCCCGTTACCGAAATAACGCCCTCAATTGACGCATTAATGCGCAACGTGAAAGAACAGCTTGAAAAATATGTTTCTCTTGGAAGAATGCCGTCTCAAGATATATTAATAATACTTGAAAATATTAATAATCCGGGGAGACTTGCGGATATTGTCGCATCTAACTTAGGGTTAAAAGTAGAAGAATCTCAAAAAATATTACAGGAATTTGATGCCGTTGAAAGGCTTAAAAAAATAAATGACGTACTGGCAAGAGAAATTGAAATTCTTTCTATGCAGGCAAAAATACAATCTCAAGCTAAAGAAGAAATGACAAAGACTCAAAGAGACTATTTTTTAAGAGAACAACTCAGAGCAATTAAAAACGAACTTGGCGAATCAGATGAGAAATCTCAAGAAATTAACGAATTAAGAGAAAAAATCAGAGCTGCCAAAATGCCTCCCGAAATATTAAAAGAGAGTGAAAAACAGCTGTCAAGACTTGAGATGATGCATCAGGACGCAGCAGAAGCTTCTACGATAAGAACTTATATCGAATGGATTATTGATATCCCGTGGTCTAAAAAAACCAAAGATAATTTAAATATTGAAATAGCAAAAAAAATTCTTGACGAAGACCATTATGACCTTGAAAAAATCAAAGAACGAATACTTGAATATTTAAGCGTACGCAAATTAAATAAAAAAATGAAAGGTCCGATACTATGCTTTATAGGTCCTCCGGGCGTAGGTAAAACTTCATTAGGGAAATCTATAGCAAAAGCGATGAATAGAAAATTTATAAGGGTATCTTTAGGCGGGGTTCACGATGAAGCAGAAATTAGAGGTCACAGGAGAACGTATGTGGGAGCCCTGCCCGGAAGAATTATTCAGGGAATTAAGCAGGCAGGTACTAACAATCCCGTGTTTATGATAGACGAAATAGACAAAGTGGGAACAGACTTTAGAGGAGATCCGTCTTCAGCGTTATTAGAAGTTTTAGACCCTGAACAAAATTTTTCTTTTTCAGACCATTATTTAAATTTACCTTTTGATTTATCTAATGTTATGTTTGTGGCAACCGCTAATGTAGCAGATACTATTCCTTCTCCTTTAAGAGACAGGATGGAGATTATTAATTTATCGGGATACACTCTGGAAGAAAAAGAAAAAATAGCCGAAAAATATCTTATACCGAGACAAATTAAAGAAAATGGTTTAAAACCTGCATATATAGAATTTATGCCAAGCGCTACAAGAACTATTATTGCAGGATATACCCGCGAAGCAGGCTTAAGAAATTTAGAAAGAGAAATAGGCACGGTTTGCAGAAAAGTTGCAAGACAAATTGCGGAAAATAAAATAAAAAAATATATAATTAATAATAAAAATATTAGCAAATACCTCGGATCTATCAAAATACTTCCTGAGGAAGAACGCACAAAAGATGAAATAGGAATTGTGACTGGACTTGCATGGACTCCGGTAGGCGGAGAAGTGCTGTATATTGAGACTGTTCTTTCTAAAGGGAAAGGGGCTTTATCATTAACGGGTCAGCTTGGCGATGTAATGAAAGAATCTGCTCAGGCAGGTTTGACTTATGCAAAATCTAAAGCTGATGAATTTGGTATTAAGACAGACATTTTTGAAAATAATGACATCCATCTTCATATTCCTGAAGGAGCAATCCCGAAAGACGGTCCGTCTGCGGGAATTTCTATGGCAACTTCAATAATATCGGCACTGACAAATAAGCCTGTGAGAAGAGATATTGCAATGACCGGCGAAATTACGCTTCACGGAAATGTGCTGCCTATAGGAGGTTTAAAGGAAAAATCTTTAGCTGCTTTAAGGGCAAATATTAAAACAATTATTATACCTGAGAGAAACAAAAAAGACCTTAATGAAATTTCCCCTTTAGTAAAAAAACATTTAAAATTTGTTCTAGCAAAAAATATGGGCGAAGTCGTTAAACTTGCTATAATAGGAATGAATAATGGTTTAGAAAATAAAAATACTGACGATACCGAAGGAGATAAAGAAATTAAATTATAAATTGATAATTGAATTGATAAAGATAAAAAAATCATTAGATACGAAAATTACAATACAATACAATATAATATAATATACAATATAATATACAATACCCAAAATTGCCGATATAAAATTATTTTTCCGGATGAAACGTCTAAATGCCGACGGCTTTAAAGCGTACCCGCTTAAGCAGGAATAACTTTGCGGTTATTTAAGTTTTCACCGACGGGTGTCATTTCCGCGTATGCGGGAATCTAATGTTCTATATAACTTTAAAGGTATTTTAACAATATCTATCGGCAATTTTAGGACAATAACAGAAAAGTATAAAAAATAAAAATTTGGACGAGTTAAGCTTAATTTCTTATATCGAAAAAAATAGCCGTGAAAAACTTAGATTTAATAATTCTTTATTGATTAAATCTATCGGAGATGATACGGCTATTTTTCGAGATAAAAACAATATATTAATTACATCGGATACTCTTACCGAAAATACCCATTTTAAATTAGATTACTATTCTTTTCCTCAGATAGGAGCAAAAGCGCTTCTTGCTAATATTAGCGATATAGCATCTATGGGAGGGACTCCAAGATTTTTTATTCTGTCATTATTGATTCCCGACTATTTAACTGAAGAAAACATAAGGGAAACTATCGACGGCATCATAGAAACGGCTAAAAAAAATAAAATTTCTCTAATAGGCGGAAACATCTCAAAAGCAAGCGAATTTTCAATATGCATAACTTTGCTTGGCGATTATATAGACAAAAAAACCGCATTAAGAAGCTGCGCCAGGAATAACGATATGATATTTGTTTCTGGAAATATCGGCAATTCATGGCTTTCCTATTACATTATGGAAAATAAAAAATATATCGGCGAAATTGCAGCAAATGGATTAAAAGCAAAAGAATTTAAAATTGACAAGAATACAATTAAATTTATTGAAGATTTTGCAAAAGAAAATTTGATTCATTCTTCAAGAGTTAAATTAGGAAAAATTTTAGCAGCTAATAAACTTGCGAATTCTTTAACTGATATAAGCGACGGACTTTATAAAGATATTAATAATTTATTAAATAATAAAGATAAAAACTCTGAAGTTTCAATAATAGTTGACGATATTCCTTTAAGCGATGATTTTAAACATATCGTAAAGATTTTAAGTTTAAAAGATACGGATGTTTTAAATAATGTTATTTCTTTTGGTGAGGACTACGAGCTGCTATGGTCGGCAAATATAATCAATGCAGAGAAATTTTCTGATATTGCAAAAAAAGAAAGAATAAAAATTTCAAAAATAGGCTCTATAACTAATGTATATAATAATAACAATATTAACGATACTGATAATATTAAAAAAATAAATAAAATTAATTTCATTTATAAAAATAAACCTTTTTTTGTCACTCCGATAACATTTAAACATATCTAACTTATATCAATAATTATAAAAATTATCATAATTAATTATGATCTCAAAATTGCCGATAGAAATCTTTAAAATAGCTTTAAAGTTATATAGAACATAAGATTACCGCATACGCGGGAATGACACACGTCGTGTGAAAACTTAATTAAATACCCGCAAAGTCATTCCTGCGTGGGCAGGTTTGCTATAAAGCCGTCGGCATTTAGACGGCTTATCCAGAAAATAAATTTTCTATCGGCAATTTTGAGATGATTTAATAAATTTAAAACAAATATTAAATATTGTTACTATTATGAACTTACCTTTATTTATTTCTTTTTTTATCTTTTTTCTGATTTTTTCCGGTTTATTTTCGCTTTCCGAATCCTCTGTCTTTTCTTTAACTCAAACTGAAATTGATGAACTAAATTTAAACAAAAAATATAAAGTGATATTTCTTATTAAAAAATCAGCTATTTTTTTAATAATTATACTTATCGGAAATTTAACTGCGAATGTTTTGGCTGCAAGTATAGCTACTTTAATTCTGAATAGTTATTTTCATAATATACCTATTATTTACTCTATAATTATAATTTCTTTACTCCTGATAATTTTAGCCGAAATTATACCAAAAATAATCGCCTTGAAAAAACCTGTTGAATTTTCCCTTATTATAGCAAATATATTTTACCCTATTACTATATTAATTGATTCAATAGCAAATAAAATAGGTTTTAACGATAAAATAATTCAATTAAGAAAAAATGAATTTATATCCAACGAAGAACTTAGAACTATTATTGAAATAGGCAAAAACGACGGCGAAATCAAAGAAAAAGAATATGAATTATTAAAAAATTTTTTAAAACTTTCAAATTTAAAAGCTGGCAGTATAATGACCAAAAATGATAAAATATTTTCCTTAGATGTTAATACTCCAGTTGTAAATGCTATTAATTTAATTGAGGAGAATCATTTTTCGAGAATTCCAATATATTTTAGAGAAAAAGATAATATTATAGGAATATTGCTTGCTAAAAATATATTGTCTAAAGTATATACGAATATGGAAGAAAGAAGAACATTAAATTCGTTTTTAATTAAGCCTTATTTTATTCCGTCATCAAAAAATGTTCTTGAGTTATTCAGGGAACTTCAAAAGAAAAAAATCCATATTGCAATAGTCGTAAATGAATATGGAAAAATGACCGGTTTAGTTACTATGGAAGATTTGCTTGAAGAAATTTTCGGCGAAATTGAAGACGAATACGATGTTTAAAAAATCTCTATTTAAGATATAAATTTAAGATATAATATTTTATGATATTTTAATAGATATTTTTGGTTCTTTGATGACATTTATTTAACCCAACTTCACCACTTTAATTGTTATAAAATTATAACCCATTGATATTATTACATTTTATTTTTTATTTTATAGTTCCTATATACATTTTTGTTACCGTTATAAATATTGCAATATCAACAGGTTGCTGATAATTATGGTGAAGTTGGATTAATATTTTACTGTATTTTTAAGTATTTTTTTAATAGTTATAGTTAATAACTGAGAATTAATAACTTTTATTTTTTATTTAATTTACTTTAATCTTCTTTCTTTAGATATTTTTTTTACATTAAGTCAATATGATAATCAACAATTATATTTTAAATTTTATATCTTATTTTATTATAATTATTATTGCCATTTTTTTCGAAGGATTTTTTGCAGGCTCAGAAATAGGCATTATAAGTTATGACAAAATAAAAATCAAGCATAAGGAAATGCAAGGAAATAAACTTGCAGGTTTTTTAATTAAAAAAACCAAAAATCCGGAAAATACGTTCGCAACTACTTTAATAGGTAATAATATTTCTAATACTACCGCAACAATTATAGCAACTACAATTTTGTTTGAATATGTTCACAAATGGACGCCCCTTGTAGTAGTAATTTTGCTTACTCCATTTATGATAATATTCGGTGAAATCATACCTAAAATAGTTTATCGCAAATATTCTAATACGCTAATGCTTAAATCAATCCCGTTTATCGCTTTTTTCTCAATACTATTTTATCCGATTAATCTAATATTCATTGGATTGTCAAAAATATTAAATATTATTTTCAAGAGTAAATCCAAAAATGTATTTTTAACAAAAGATGAATTAATAAAAGTTTTAACAATAAGCGGAAACATCGGAGAATTAAAAAATTATGAAAAAAAAATAATTAAACGCATTTTTGAATTTGGAAAAAAAACTGCCAAAGATATAATGATACCTCTAATAAATATTGTTGCAATAGAAGAATCAACATCGCTAATTGAGGCTCATGAAATAATATTAGAATCAAATTATTCAAGAATACCTGTTTTCAAAGACCGCATAGATAATATTTCAGGTATTGCTTTCGCCTTTGATATTTATAATAAAGAAAATAATAATAAAATAATTAAAGATATTACAAAACCAGTGTTATTTATTCCTGAAACATTAAATATTTCTGTTTTAATGGTACGAATGCAAAAAAGCCGACAGCAAGCCTCTGTCGTGGTTGACGAATACGGAGGCGCTGCGGGTTTAATCACTTTTGAAGATATACTGGAAGAAATAGTCGGTGAAATAAGGGATGAAACAGACGAAGAAGAATTTATGTATAAAAAAATAGGTGAAAATATTTATATTGTAAATACAAGACTAAGCTTAGAAGAATTAGAAGAATTGTTAAATATAAAAATTAACAACCCTGCAGAAACCGACTATGAAACAATTTCGGGATTAATTATGGATAGATTGGGGCGAATACCTGCACCTGGCGAAAAATTTTTAATAGACAATATGCAATTTATGGTAACAAAAGCAACTAATAAGTCCGTAAAAGAAGTTACCCTGACATATTTATCATAATTTTAATCTAAAAATTACCGATATAAATTATTAAAAATAAAATATAAATAGTTTAGGCATAACTGTTAAGTCGGCGTGTTTTATGAAGCGCAAATTATTAACATAAAATAAACATAAAATTAAATTATTTTAATCACTTGCGCTTAAAAATAATTACTTATATTTATTGTTGACCAGAAATTTTAGCTATGTAAAGCGTAAAATCCTATCTTTAGTTATAGAAGATAAATAGCCTTAGCTTAACCTTGTATTTAAGTATTTAAAAGTATTTAAAAGTATTTAAAAGTATTTAAAAGTATTTAAAAGTATTTAAAACTTTATTTTACTTATTACTTTATTACTTAGTTTGAAATAACTTTGTCTATCATTTGTTTAAAAGCAGCTTTAGGAGCAGCGCCCACAATTTGATCTACAACTTTTCCTTTATTAAATAAAATTACGGTAGGAATTCCTCTTACCCCGTATGAACCTGGCGTAGATTGATTTTCATCAACATTAATTTTGCCTACTTTCAAAACGTCGCCGTAATCTCCAGCAATCTCGTCAATAACAGGAGCTACCGCTCTGCATGGCGCGCACCATACCGCCCAAAAATCAACTAAGACAGGTTTTGAAGCTTTTAAAACTTCAGTCTCAAAATTGCTATCGGTAAAAGCTAAAACTTTATCTGAAGCCATAAATAAATCCTCCTAATTTTTTGTTTAGTTTTTATTGTAATATTATTGTAATATTATTGTAATATTATTGTAATATTATTGTAATATTATATTTAAGTATTTAATTATAATTATTTTTTTAAATTATTTTCTTAGTTCCATTAAATTAAATCTCAAAATAACTTTATTTTAAAATGTTTATAAATTATATATCTGAATAAAACATCATTAAACATCATTAATTAACCCAAAATTGCCGATAGAGATTGCTAAAATAGCTTTAAAGTTATATAAACACTAGATTACCGCTTACGCGGGAATGACACCCGTCGGGTGAAAACTTAAATACCCGCAAAGTCATTCCTCTTAAGCAGAAATCCAGAAAAATAATTTTCTATCGGCAATTTTGGGATTAAATTGCTTTAGGCTCTCTGTTCTGCTCTTAAAATAAGCGCGTCGGAAATCTTGCTGAATACCGCCTTAACCTCATGATTCTTATCTTTCGTCATAAACGGCTCTCCCGCATCGGACAACTCGCATATATCTTCAATTATCGGTATTTCACCAAGGAAATTTACTCCTAATTTTTCGGCAGTTGTTTCAACGCCGTGTTTAAAT
>JAKACI010000057.1 GCA_021821565.1 bacterium
TTCCATTATAATTTTAAGAGATAGTAGCTATCGGCTCTTCCACGGGCGGTCCGAAAGCTTTACAGGAAGTCATACCTTTACTTCCAGCTGATTTTCCGCTTCCATTACTAATAGTTCAGCATATGCCAAAGGCTTTTACGGGTCCGTTTGCTCAAAGGCTGTCAAGTATTTCACATATAAAAGTAATAGAAGCCGTCGGAGATGAAATTGTTAAACCCGGGGTGGCTTATCTTGCTCCCGGAGATAAACATCTCGGTGTTAGAAAAGATGATAGGGACGGCAGCATGAGAATATTCGTTTCCGAAGAACCAAAATATCTTGTTAATAGACCGTCCGTTACGGTAATGATGAAATCCGTCGCCGAAGAATATCATGAAAAATCTATTGCCGTTATGCTTACAGGAATGGGTTCTGACGGATTAGACGGAATGGCTGCCATAAAAAAATACGGAGGCAGCACTATTGCTCAAGACGAAGCTACATGCGTTGTTTACGGTATGCCTAAAGCAGTCGTAGATGCAGGTGTAGTAGATAAAGTTCTTCCTATATATAAAATAGCGGAAGAAATTATAAAAGAAAGTAAGTAGGAATCTAATAATCACACAGCTAAAAACGCTGCTTAGAAACGGCAGAAAAATAGGTCGGATTAATTTTCTGCATAACATGTGCAATATTATTATAATATATTAAAAAAACGAAAAACTGACGTCTTTTTTTAAAATACATTAGTATAAATAAATAAATAAATATAAAAAATATTAGCCCGGAGGTTTATTTTTATGGAGCAGGAAACAATTAATTTGCCGAAAGATAAAAAAGCCGATGAAAATGCCGGCTCAGACGAAATAATGCAATTAGTTACATTTACGTTAGGCAGCGAGGAATTTGCTTTAGACATATTAAAAGTTCAAGAAATTAACAGGATGGTAGAGATAACTAAAGTTCCTAAAGCGCCAAATTTTGTTGAAGGAGTCATAAATCTGCGGGGTAAAGTTATTCCTATAGTAGATATAAGGAAAAAATTTCATTTAAATTTAAAAGAATCCACGAAAGACACAAGGATTATTGTTGTAAATATATTGGGTAAAACCATAGGTCTTATAGTTGACAGCGTATCCGAGGTTTTACGAATAAACTCAAATACTATTCAGCCTCCGCCTCCGCTTGTTGCAGGTTTAGATTCCGATTATATAAAAGGTGTAGGCAAACTTGACGATAGACTTATTATACTTCTTGATATAGATAAAATTTTTACAACGGGCGAGCATAATTTAATTGAGTCAACTATCAAATAAATAATCATATAAAATATTTATGATTTGTAAAAAAAGACCGTTTATTTATGCAATTGCAAATCAAAAAGGAGGGGTTGGAAAAACTACTACGGCATTAACTCTTGCGAGTTCTTTATCTATTTTACAACAAAATATTTTATTGATAGATATTGACCCTCAAGCAAGTTTGACTAATCACTTAGCCATTGAACCTGAAATGGTTGAAAATTCTATAGGCAGTCTGCTTGTTTCAGAAACATCGGATATTGAACAATTTATTATTAAAAAATATAAAATTAAAGGTGGCGGAGGTATTGACATTATACCTTCCAATATTAATCTAGCAAAAATAGAATCAAATCTATCGGCTTCTAACGGAGGAGGACTGCAATTAAAAGAAAAATTAAAGTATTTGCCTGATTATTACGATTATATTATAATAGATTCATCTCCTGCGTTGAGCGTGCTTTTAATTAGCGCTATCGCAGCATGCGACGGTATAATAATACCTGTAGTAGCTGATTATTTATCGGTAAGAGGGGTAGAATTGCTTATAAAAACTATACAAAAGGTGGAAAAAGCGCTTAATGTAAAGCGTGATTACAAACTTTTAATAACTATGTTCGATAAAAGAACCAATTCATCTTTAAAGTCTTTGAATTATTTTAAAAATCATTACAAAGAGAACAGCTTTGATAATTTCATAAATGCAGACACAAAATTTAAAGATGCAAGTTTTATTAAAAAACCTTTAACTTATTATGAAGTCAAGTCTCGCGGGTCTATTGATTATTTACTCATCGCCCACGAGATTCTAAACGCTTCGGCAAAAGGAGGGGAATAAAATGCAAAACATTTTTGTAGCAGAAAATTCTTTTACAAAAGAACCTGACCTTATAACTCCATGGATTGATAAACTTTTAGTTATAGATAATATAGACAATATAGATAATATTATTAAAGAAGATGATACCGCAAAATCCGCATCTAACGTCATATCATTAAACAGCGTTAAGTTAAACCAAGGAATATTCTCTGTAAATTCCGAAAATGACGAAGATTTAGAATTAGAAGAAGAAGGTGCCAGAATTTATACATATCCAGTTAAAAAAATATTAACCCCCGATGATAATATAGATAATAAAATTTTAAACAGTCTTGTTTTTGAAACAAATCTTGAAAAAGAAATTACATATTTAAATTTAAATATTGATAATTCTTATTTTTCTTTTCCTATAGAGAATATAATTGAAATTATAAGATATATAAAACCTTTTAAGTTATACACGAATAAAATAGAGCTTTTAGGATTAATCAGTCATAGAGGCATCGCCATTCCTGTATATGATTTTTTTGCCGTTAACTCTCATGATTCTTATACTTACGATTCTTATAATAAACTTGCTTTATTTAATGAAAATAGATTTAAATATATAGTAATATGTTCTTTTAATAAAGAAAATTTCGGTTTATGCACAGATACTGCAGGCTCAATAAAAAAAATAAAAAATAAAGAACTGATAACCCCAAATATTATTAAATATAAAAATTCAAAAAATTTGACTTACAAATTATATGAAAATGAAGAAGGTAAATTTTATTCAATAATTGAAATACAAAACCTTTATAATTATTTAAGATTATGAATAAATAAATCGGCTTTACCTATCAAACATGGCAGGCATAATAGAAATTCAGCAAATTATAACTAATGCTTCTTTAGTAGAAAAGGTAGCTTCTACTCCTCAAGCTTTTGCAATAAATTCCAACAGTATTGCTAAAGAAAAAAACGACAATGCGGGAGTAAAAAAATCAGATACGGTAATAGAAACAAATGAAGTTTTAGAGCCTATTGACGAAAATTACGGTAATTCTGAAGAAAATAAAGAAGAAGAACAAGAAGAGCAAGAACAAACCAAAACCGATGCAGACAGCGCAGAAAATAATACCCTTCATCATATTAATATTATGGTCTAAATATAATTACTATGAAATATGCTTAATTTATTTATTTAACTTATAAATTTACCGCATGAATTTACCGCAAAACAATATTATTGGTAAAGTAAACTCTGATACGAACATTAATATATCAAAAATATTAATAAATAAAAGCTTAACTAATTTATTAGATTCAATAAAACCTAATGATATTATTGATGTTCAATTAATAGATGCAGAAATATCCGACTCGTTATTTATCGGAATTTTATCCTTTAAAGGAAAATTATTTAAAGCCGTAATACCTGAATCTGTTTATAACGAGTTTAAAGCGTCAGCTGCAGCAAACTCTCAATCAGGAGAAAACTTTACACTGCAATTAAGCGCAGAATCTACAAACGGCAGTAATATTATTTTTAAAATAATTAACGAATCGTTAGATCAAAATAACTTAAATCTTTTTAATGCAGCGATTAAAAATATAACAGGTTTAATTAAAGAAAATTTTACAAGATTTGCGGATAGCAATTTAAATTTAAATATAAATATCAACAATTTAACTGCAGATATTAAAAATAATACATTAATTTTAAATTTCGGTTTAAATAATTCAGGCGATTTTGCATCCGTGTTTATAGTTTCCCGAAAAGAAGAAGATATTAACAGGGATTCAAATAAGAAAAATAAATTGAATTCTTACGGTTATTTCTTTATGGTTGAAATTCAAATTAAACCGCTCGGACTTTTAAAATTGTCTTCTTATTATTTTAACGGCAATTTAGTTTTAAATTTTAAAACATATTCAAAAACTGCAGAAATGTTAATAAAACAAAATATTAATATATTAAAAGAAGAGCTGCTCAAAGATAATATAACTTTAAAAGATATCGGATTTAATAAAAATATTTCTAATGAAGAATTTGACGGTATAATAAATGAACAGGCATAATAAAGAATTAATCTAAATAAAATAAAAAACTATGGAAAAAATATAATAAATAAATGAACAAGCATAATAAAGAATTAACGGCTGTTGCGTTAAAATACGATAAAGATAAAAACAAAGCTCCTGTTTTAATAGCGAAAGGAAAAGGTAAATTAGCGGAAAAAATTAAAGCCATAGCAAAAGAAAATAATATTCCTATAATAGAAAACAAAGGTCTTGCAGAAATTATAGACAAACTTGAAATTTACGAAGAAGTTCCCCCTGAACTTTACAAGATAATAGCACATATTTTTGCGTTTATATATAAGTTAAATAATAAAATATAAATATACTCTTAATTTATAGATTTATTTATAAACCTTTGTCTTTAGCCACTATTTCTCTTTGCCTTTTAAATATATACTTAAACATTATATCCTGTTCTTTTGGTTTTAAATTAATTATTTGCACTCCTATTTTGTATTTTGTATCTTTTTTTACAGAAGCTTTTATTTCAGCCCTTACTGTAATAGAAGGAAGGTCAGGAAATTCTAATTTCATATTTTCTATTACCGTATGTTTTTCAAAATAAAAATAGGATAAAAAAGAAAACCCCTCACCTGAAATATCATAAACTGTAAAGTTATGGTATCTATTTATCCAAAAAAATGAAATTTTTACAGGTTCCGACATAGAAGGTTCTATTCTGAAAAATTTTCTTTTTTCAATTGAATAAATTTCTAACGGCGTATAAATGTTAAAATTAAAATAATCATTATCTTCCGCAAAATTATAAAGTTTAGATAAAAAATAATGGTCTTTATCGTTAAAGTTAAAGTTAGCTTTAAGATAAGTTGAAGACAGCATTTTTAAATTACCGTCTTCAGGCATTAAAGAATCAATCATAATAATATCGTCGTTAACTTCAATAATATCGGTAGAATAATCTATATTATCGGCAGAAGTTTGCAAATCAAGAACAAAAGGGTAAATTATTAAATTTTTTTTTGTTTGGGCAAAATTTTTTAAAATATTTACTATTTCTTTACTTCGAGAAATAATATCGACATTAGGATTTTCTTTAATTTTTTTTAAATCGAACATAGACATCCAGGTTATTTATATTTTAATATAATTGCTTAAACATTATAAATTATATTTATATATAATATCAATTTAAAAATAAATAAAGTTAAAAATAAAATTACATTTAATATCGGTAATTTTTTCCGTTTTTATTTAAAAATAAGAGAAATTTTTTCCTGAATTAAATGGCATACTTATTGCAACAATATGTAATAAAAAATGCTGACAAAAAAAATACTAAATTTTTTAAGGAGATTTAAAATTGAACGGCGGATTGTATATTAACTTAAGCGGAATTACATCGGAAGGCAAAAAAATGAATATTATTACTAATAATCTTGCAAATATAAATACCGTCGGATATAAAAGCGAAGGTTCGGTGTTCGGCGATTTTTTATCCCAAAAAGCTATCAGCGCCGTAAACTCAGGCGATAAAAAACCTCTTGCAGATAATCAATATCCTATTATGCTATACAGTTATAACAACTTTTCTCAAGGAGCGTTAAAACATACAGGAAACAAATTAGACATGGCTATTTCAGGCAAAGGTTTTTTTGTAATTAAAACACCGGAAGGAATTAAATATACAAGAAACGGTTCTTTTTCTATAAACACTAACTATCAGCTTGTAACGCGAGAGGGATATCTTGTCTTAGGCACAGACGGCAAACCCGTAAATATCAACCAGAGAGGTTCGGATGTTACTATTACACATAAAGGAATTGTGAATGTTTTAGATCCCACGCATGATATAGAACAATATGCAGGCAAAATAATGACTGTTGATTTTAAAAATCCTGAATTATTATCTAGAAACGGCAATACATTATTTTCAGAAACTAAAAAGTCGGGAAAACCCGTGCTGCTTAAAAATCCAAAAATTGAACAAGGATATCTGGAAGAATCTAACGTCAATGAAATTCAAAGTATGGTTGAACTTATAAGTATAAGCCAGATTAAATCTACAATGAATAATGTTTTAAAATCATATTCTCAAATTGACAATGTTGCAATAAATACCGTAGGAGCCGCAGTTTAAATACGCATCTTACTACTTATTATCTGTAACGATGTTTATAATTATAATTTACATATAAATTTGCATATAATTGACGCCGCATGTTTGCAATTATTATCGTTTAAGTTTATGCGGTAGTTTGACATCATTGAAGGTATTGTTAATTTTATAATTTATATAACATACTATTGTTAGATGAATTATATTTATGTATAAGGAGAGAACAAATTGAGAGCATTATGGACTGCTTCCACGGGTATGGAAGGGCAGCAGATTGAAATAGACAATATAGCAAATAATCTTGCAAACACCAATACTACGGGATATAAAGAATCAAGAGTCAATTTTGAAGACCTTTTTTATCAGACGATAAAGTCTCCGGGAGCATATTCGTCCGAATATACTCAAGTTCCGACAGGAATTCAGTTAGGATTAGGATCTAAAGTCTCGTCTATTGAAAAAGAATTTACTCAGGGAGATTTACAACAAACTTCAAATCCGCTTGATTTAGCAATTGAAGGGCAGGGGTTTTTTCAGATGCAGATGGCAAACGGTCAAACGGCATACACAAGAGACGGAACTTTACAGACTAATTCGCAGGGGCAATTGGTGAACGCAACAGGTTATACATTAGTTCCGCCTATTACTATCCCTCCGAATGCCACTTCTATAAGTATAGCTCAGGACGGCACTGTATCGGCGGCTGTATCCGGCCAAACTAATCCTGTTCAGGTCGGAACGATTACGCTGACTAATTTTATTAATCCTGCAGGTTTGAATAGTATAGGGCACAATTTGTATCTTCAAACGTCCGCTTCAGGCGTGCCTCAGGTCGGAACGCCCGGTCAAAACGGTTTAGGAACTATACAGCAGGGATTCTTAGAGATGTCCAACGTTAATTTAGTAGGACAGATGGTATCTATGATTACGGCGCAAAATGCTTATACGATAGATTCAAAAGCTATAACTATTGCAAACCAGATGCTTCAAACCGCTGCATCTTTGATACCGTAATTATATTTTTTACAGGATAAAAGGGAATAATCATGATTTTAAATTTATATAAAAGGGATAAATTATTTAAATTTAAATTTAATTTAAATTTAGTTATATTGTTTTTTTTATCTTTTTTTCTTTATGCTAACGCCAATAATGCTCACGCATCCGTGATTGCGGCAGGCAAAATTAAAGGCAAAAATTTTCTTTCGTTAAAGAGTTTAAAAAATAATATAATGAAATCTTTTTTAAACAGTATTCCTTCAGGCTATAAAAATTATGTTAAATATATGCATATTTCAAATTTTAAATTATCTATAAATAATTTTAATAAAATCAATATGCAGAATTATTTTATAAAATACGATTTTTATAATCAAGGTTTTGCAGGAATACATACAGCCGTTATTAAACTAATAAACAAAAGAAACGGCAAACTTATTAAATTATTCTATGCCGAATTTGATAATACAATAATCGCACCGGTTGTTATTTCTTCATGTCCTGTAGGAAAATTTCAGATTCTGAATAAAAAAGAGTTGAAAATTAGAAATATTAATATTCCAGACATTTATGAAGGATATAATTTTTATTTAAATAAAACGGCAGGACGAGAAGCAGTGATTTTTATACCTCAAAATACTCCTATTACTAAAATAAACTCGGAAAGAAAAAGAATTATTAATTTTGGAGATATTATATCAATAGTTTATAAAAAGTACGGAATAAATATAAAAATGCGCGGAATGGCTCTGCAAGCGGGTGCTTACGGTCAGCCTATAAGAGTAAAAAATCTCGAATCAGGCAATATTATTTCAGGTAAAGTAAAAACAAATAAATTGGTTTCGGTGAATTAAATTTAAAATCATGATTATTCTCTTTTATC
>JAKACI010000058.1 GCA_021821565.1 bacterium
AAAGAATAACATTAAAAAAATATCTTGAGAATACAAGACCGTCTCCTCCATTATTTCCTTTACCGCAAATAACAGAAATAATACTGTCACGCTTTAAATTATTATTATTATAAATTTTAACAAATTCTCTAAAGCAGGCAGAACCAGCATTTTCCATTAGAATGGCATCAGAATATCCAAAATCAGAGTATGTTTTAGAATCAATTTGTTTTAAATTTTCCGAATAATATAATTTCATTTTATATTTTTAATTTTCTAATATAACAATTGCTGCGGCAAAACCATCGTCATGAGAAATAGATAAACTAATTTTATTTGTTTTGGCGTTATATTTATTTAAAATAAATTTTTTAATTTCATCATCTATAAGTAAAAAAGGCGCTCCGTTTTGCTCATTAAAAACATTTATAGAATTAAACGGAATAGAAAAAAGACCGATATGCAAAGACTTTAAAAAAGCTTCTTTTGCTGCAAAAAATCCTGCTATTTTTTGTTCAATTTTATTCTTATGTTTAATTTTGTTAATATTATCTAATTCATCTGCTGAAAAAATTCTGTTTAAGAATCTGTCGCCATAATTTTCTTTTAGCGATTTAATCCTGTCTATGCTGACGATATCGATCCCTATTCCGCTAATCACTTATAAAACCTTAAGTATTATTATTTTAAATATTATTACAATTTGCATTTTAACCTATTATACCTTATTTATTTTTATTTCCTATAATTATTTATTAATCAGGCTGTTTTAATTATATCAAGCATTTCTTTAACGGCATTATCAAGACCGGTAAATATAGCATGTGTTATAATAGAATAACCTATATTAAGTTCGTAAATTCCTTCTATTTTCGCTACGTCGCGTGTATTTTCATAATTTAATCCATGACCTGCGTTTACCTTAAGTCCGATATTTAAAGCAAATTCGGCTGCTTTTTTAATTCTGGCTAATTCTTCATATTTCTTTAAAGGATCAAGATATTGAGCATACTTTCCCGTGTGAATTTCAATAAAATTAAATTCAGCTTTTTTTGCCGCTTCAATTTGAAGCTCTTCTGGTTCAATAAAAGCCGATACATTTATGCCTTTAGACCTGAATTTATCATTTATTTTTTTATATTTTTCAACATCAAAAACCACATTTAAACCGCCTTCAGTGGTAAGTTCCCGCCTTTTTTCCGGAACTAAAGTGATTGACCTTGGAATTATTTCAAGGGCTATAGAAATTATTTCGTCATTTGCAGCCATTTCTAAATTTAATCTTTCTGTCTGTTCCGAAATTAATCTTATATCATTGTCCTTTATATGCCTCCTGTCTTCTCTTAGATGGCAAGTTACATTAGAAGCTCCTGCTTCTAAAACCGTAAAAGCCGCATGCAAAGGGGATGGAAATTCGCCTCCGCGCGCATTTCTCAGAGTTGCAATATGGTCAATATTAACTCCTAATTTCATCGTTTATCCGTTTTATGATATAATTTTATTTATCTATTTATTTATCAGACAGCTTTTTTATATTATAAATTTATTAAAAATTTTTTAATATTTCTTCTTTTAAGTCTAATCCGATTTTATTAATTTCTTCACTGTCTTCGCCTTCCACAAGAATTCTCAAATAATTCTGCGTGCCCGAATATCTTATGAAAATTCTTCCTCTGTTTTCCAATATTTTGCTATAATGAATAATTTTTTTATTAAATTCAGGCAATTCATCTAAATTTTTTTTATACGGAACATCTATATTTATTAAAGTTTGCGGATACGGCGTTATAATTTTTCTTAATTCTGACAACGATTTATTTAATTTTATCATAATAGTTAAAAGTTTTAAAGCGGATATTATCCCATCCCCCGTGTTTGCATCATCCAGAAAAATTATATGACCGGATTGTTCTCCGCCAAGATTAAATTCTTTTTCAATCATTTTTTCCGTTATATATCTGTCGCCTACATCGGAGTAACTTACGTTGATGCCGTTTTTTTTCATTAATATTTCAAGAGCGATGTTTGACATAGGCGTAGTTACAATTCCGTTATTTTTTAATTCTCCGATATATTTCATATACAAAGCGCAAATTGCAAGAAACTCATCGCCGTACAAAATTTTACCGTTTCCATCGCAAACAATTACTCTATCGCCGTCTCCGTCAAATGCAATACCGATGTCTGCTTTATTTTTTAAAACTTCTGAGCTGATAAATTCAGGATGTGTAGAGCCGCATTTTTCATTTATATTTAAGCCGTCGGGTCTTGATGCAATGATTATAACTTCCGCTCCTAACTCGCTAAATACTTCAGGAGCTGCCTTATAGCCTGCTCCGTTTGCACAGTCAATCACAATTTTTAGTTTATTTAACGTAAGACATTTTGGAAATGTTAATTTTGTAAAAATTACATATCTTCCTGTTGCATCTTCAATTCTGTGAGCCTTGCCTATATCTGCATTTACGGGTCTTAATTCACTTGAATCAAGTATAGATGAAAAAAATATATCTTCAATTTTATATTCAAGTTCTTCAGGGAATTTAAATCCTTTGCAGTCAAAGAACTTTATGCCGTTATCGTAATACGGATTATGCGAGGCAGAAATTACAACCCCGGCGTCTGCCCGCATGCTTGAAGTTATAAAAGCAACACCCGGGGTCGGCATAGGACCAACAAGATACACATCGGAACCCATAGAACAAATACCGGAAGAAAGAGCAGTCTCGAATATATAGCCTGAAATTCTTGTATCTTTTCCTATAACTATTTTTAATTTTTTGCCGGGAGATTTCAAATTTAAAACATAAATCAATGCCATTCCAAGCCTTAAAGCATTTTCAGGAGTAAGCGGGTCTTTATTTGCAATACCGCGAATCCCGTCTGTCCCAAACAATTTACGCATTTTTTTTAATCCTGCTGATAACTAAGTTGATATTAATTTTTTTATTATATAAAATTTTAAGAAATTTTGTAGGGTCGACTAAATTTATCCTGACTAGCGCATTCCTTTTAAGATTATTAATATTTATTTTTTTGGTAGTAATAACAGAAAGATTATCTACAATATCTTTTGGTCCTTTAACTTCTGCATATTGCGGAAAAAAAGTAATATTTTTAAGATAGTAGCCAGTTTTCAATTTTCCTTTAAACAAAGGGAGAACTTTTATATATTTTACAACGACTCTGCTTATTATTACGGGAATAATCTTAGGATAAATTCTTACAACTCTTATGCCTGAAGGTAAATCTAAATATGACTGACTTAAAATTAATGTATTTTTCTTACTTAAAAGCGAACTTCCGTTAACCTTAAAATATATTTTTTTATTTAATTTCATAAATGAAACTTTTGAGCCCCTTAATTTTACTATGATTTTTTTTGGCAGTGTATTGCTGATAGCAAGTCCCTTAGGCAAAGCATATATCTCGAGACCTGTATGCAGATTTATATCGTATTTTTTTCCGCCTATCACGTAAATCCATATAAAAATAGCTATAAATAAAGAAATTATTTTAAGCCACAAATTGCCTTTGAGTATAGTTTTTATATTTTTTAAATTTTTATTCATTGCTATTGTCTTTTTTATTTGTACCAAAAATTAATCCATAAACAGATTTTAATAAGAGCTTGTTTTCATTAGTTTGTTCAGAAGTATTTTTAAATAAGACGGTTTTCAACTCTTCTATATTTGAAATTTTAATAATTTTTTTAGGCATTACTATTGAAATCTGCCCTGTTTCTTCGGAAATAACGATAGAAAAGGCATCCGTTAATTCAGAAAGCCCGATTGCAGACCTGTGTCTTGTGCCAAAACTTTGATCTATATTTTCTTCGGTTGACAGAGGAAGGTAGCAGGAAGCAGCGGTGATTCTGCCTTTTTGTATAATAACCGCACCGTCATGAAGCGGAGAAGGCGGCGTAAAAATACTTATCAATAATTCTTTTGAAATTAAAGAGTCTAATTTAATACCGATTTTTAAATAATCTCCAAGAAATACATTTCTTTCAAAAACAATTATTGCGCCTGTTTGTTCATTTGCCAATTCTATTACTGCATGCGAGATTTCTTCTATAATACTTACTTTCTCAAGTTTATTCTGTGCAATAGCAAATGGATTTTTCCCCACATCAATTAAAGCTTTTCTTATTTCATTTCTAAAAAGTACGACTATGACAATAATTATTGAACTTAAAAAATCTCCAAAAATAAATTCTGTAGCATAAAGTTTTATAGCGACGGCTATTAAAAAAATTAAAAAAATAACAATAAGCCCTATTAATACCTGAAATGCGCCCGTGCCTTTAATCAGCATTAATATACGATATATTATAAAAGTTACAAATAATATATCTGCAATATCTTGCCACCTGAAATTTTGAAGCAATAAGGAAAGCATAAAAAAATTAAATATTAAATTAAACGTTGAATAAAAATTGTTTTATAATAAGAGATTTATAATAATTAAAGATAAGCAAGTTTGAGCTAATCGGATATTTTAATATTCTAAAAATTTAAAAAGATTTATTGTCTAACGAAAATAATAAATTCAAATGCACGCTTTAACTTATAAAATAAATAACTTCTTATATTTTTATAATATTGTGTTAGATATGAAATTTTACAAATTTTATTTTAATTTTGTAATAATATTTAAAGCCGTTTTAGTTTCTTTTATATCATGAACTCTTATTATATCAATATTTTTTAAAATCAAATAAGAAGCTAAAGTAATATTGCCTATCAGCATGTTTTCACTTTGCCTGCCTGTAATATTATTAATAAAAGATTTTCTGGAAATACCTGCTAAAACAGGTAAATTTAATGATTTAAAAGATAATATATAACTTAAAATATTATAATTGTCTTTTGCCGATTTCGCAAAACCGAAACCCGGGTCTAAAATTACTTTATCTACATCATATCCTTTAGTTTTTAAATATGATATTTTCTCATTAAAGTATAAAATAATATCAAATGCAGCATCGTCATACGGTTCAATATTAATCTGCATATTTTGCGGATTTTTATTTCTAGAATGCATTAAAATATAAGGAACATTATAAGTCAATAAGACATTAATCATATTATCCGTTTCATAAGTCAAACCTGAAACATCGTTTATTATTGAGGCTCCTGCAATAACTGCTTCTTTAGCGACCTTAGGCTTTCTGGTGTCTATTGATATAGGAATATCTATACTTTCGGATAATTTCTTAATTACAGGACATACCCTGTCTATTTCTGTCTGTTCATCTATAAAATCAGCCCCGGGTCTTGTAGACTCGCCGCCTATGTCTATAATATCTGCTCCCTCTTTTTTAATTTCAATTCCCCTGTTAACGGCATCATTAAAATTTAGATACCGTCCGCCGTCTGAAAACGAATCAGAAGTAATATTTAGAATCCCCATTATTAATGGATATTTTCCCAATATTAAGTCTTTTTTATTTGTTTTTAATATTTTAAATTTTAAATCGGAATTATTTGGATTAATATGTTCAAAATTAATGTTGACGACATCTAATATATTTTCAATATCTAAAGAAAGCTCTTTGAGTCCAAATTGCTGATTTTTTATCTTTTTTACAATAATACGCAGCTGAACTAAAGTTCCAAACAAAATGCCGTCCGACATATGAATTTTCCCTGTTATAACGTCTCTATGATTTGCTAATTCGGCTCCTATACTTAATGCTTCCTGTTTTAATATATTTAATGCCGTAGAATTAATATTTTTTAACTTAATAACAATAAATATAAGTTTATCGGACATAATAAGCTTCCCTGATTTTGAAACGCCTATTTTATCTAATTCGCTTATAGCTAATTGGGAACTAAAAACATCAACAAGATAAGCATGCATAATTAATTTTATTCCGCTAAAGTTTCAGCAGGTATATCTTTTGAATCATTATTTTTATAATCGGGTTTATGCGCTAAAATTATAGTATCTATTTCTTTACCGTTGACAGTCTCTTTGTCAATCAGCGTATTTGCGAGGTCTTTCAATATTTCAATATTGTCGGTTAGGATTTTTATTGCTCTTTCATGATTAGACGAAACTATGCTTCTTACTTCCCCATCAATAGCAACGGCGGTTGATTCAGAATAATCTTTATGCTGAGCAAATTCTCTACCGAGAAAAATCTGTTCATCTTTTTTCCCGAATGTAAGCGGTCCTAATTTTTTGCTCATTCCCCATTCGCAAACCATTTTTCTTGCAATATCGGTAGCTCTTTCAATGTCGTTGGACGCTCCAGTAGTCATAGAGTCAAATATAAGTTCTTCGGCACTTCTGCCTCCAAGTAAAATGGCAATCTCATTTAGAAGATATTCTTCATCGTAATTATGTTTTTCATCTAAGGGAAGCTGCATAGTCAAACCCATTGCCATACCTCTAGGAATAATCGTAACTTTATGAATAGGGTCGCTTCCGGGAAGCATTTTTGCAACAATAGTATGTCCTGCTTCATGAAATGCGGTTATTTTTTTCTCTTTATCGCTAATAACCATACTCCTTCTTTCGGTTCCCATCATAACTTTATCTTTAGCTTCTTCAAGATTTTCCATTTTAACCGTTGACCCGTTATTCCTTGCAGCAAGTAAAGCAGCCTCATTTACCATATTTGCTAAATCGGCGCCGGAAAAACCCGGTGTCCCTCTTGCAATAATTCCCAAATCAACATCGCTATCTAAAGGAATATTTTTTGTATGAACTTTCAATATACCTTCTCTTCCTTTTATATCCGGTTTTGGAACAATCACCTGTCTGTCAAATCTGCCTGGTCTTAAAAGAGCAGGATCTAAAACATCTGGTCTATTAGTTGCTGCGATTAAAATTACGCCGTCGTTTGCCGCAAATCCGTCCATTTCAACAAGCAGCTGATTTAATGTCTGCTCTCTTTCATCATGCCCCCCTCCCAAACCTGCACCTCTGTGTCTTCCGACCGCGTCAATTTCATCTATAAATATTATACAGGGAGCATTTTTCTTACCCTGAGCGAAAAGGTCTCTAACTCGGGAAGCACCGACTCCGACGAACATTTCAACAAAATCGGATCCGCTTATGCTGAAAAAAGGTACGCCCGCCTCTCCGGCTATTGCTTTTGCAAGCAACGTTTTACCTGTACCGGGAGGTCCGACAAGCAATACTCCGTGAGGTATTCTGCCGCCTAATTTTGTAAATTTTTTAGGATCTTTTAAAAAATCAACAATTTCTTCAAGTTCTTGTTTAGATTCATCTATGCCTGCAACATCGGCAAAAGTTATTTTTTTAGCGGACTCGTCCATTAATTTTGCTTTAGATTTGCCAAAAGACATCGCTTTTCCAGCACCTCCCTGCATCTGTCTCCAGAAGAAATACCAGAAAGCAAGCAAGATAAGAATCATAGGCAGCCATGATAATAAAAATGACATATACCAGGGAGAACTCGGTACTGGTTTAGCAGTTATCGGAACATTGTATTTTTCTAATATACTTACCAGACCCGGATGTGCAGGAGCATATGATTTAAATTTTTTACCTGTTTTAAATACTCCGATTATATTATGGGATTCAATAGTTATGCTTTTTATTTTACCTTCTTTTATATAACTTAATAATGATGAAAATATTATTTTCTGAGATTTTGGCTTATGATGGTTAAACATCGTAAATATAAATATCATTAAAAAAATTATAAAGACCCATAATAAAATATTTTTAAATTTTGGATTCAAGTTAAAATAACCTCCTTAGCACTTAAAAGTTCAAACTGTTTATTTTTTATTTTATTGTTTTTTATTTTATTGTTTCTTAAATTATATCTTTATTAATTATATATTTCTTTCTTAATGTATCTTGAAATATCCGATATATAATTCTTGATATATTTATATCTTAAATCACCGTTAGAAACTATTAAAGTTACTTCAACTAATAAAGTTACTTCAACTAATAAAGTTACTTCAACTAAAATTGTTTCAACATGCAATAAATACCGGATGACCGCTTCGCCATAAACGACATGCGTTTATATGGCTTACAGTCTCGTGAACAGAAACGGCGTGCGTTTCTACTTTCGGAACTTTCCTGCTTTCGTGGGAATGATACCCGTCGGGTTAAAAGTTAAATTCCCGCAAAGT
>JAKACI010000059.1 GCA_021821565.1 bacterium
ATAGAAATTTTAATCCCTTTTTTTTTAAATGCATTTAATATTTTAAGTGCATAATCAAAGTTTTGTATAAATAGACCTTCCGTTATTTCAATATTAAGCATTGACGGATCAATTTTGTATCTGTCTAACGAAGAAACTATCATATCTATTAAACCTTCTTTTCTAAAGCTGACAGGCGATATATTCATGGAAACAGGCACGATGTTAAAGCCTTTCTCTTCCCGCTCTTTGAAGTCCCTGCAAATTGTATCTATTAAAAATTTTTCAAACTGTCTTATGCTTATAAAACCCATCTTCTCAATAATAGGAATGAATTTAACCGGAGGTATAATACCGATGTCTTGACTGTTCCATCTTGCCAGAGCTTCCATACCGCTTACTTTGCCTGTTTTTATGTTAAAATAAGGCTGATAATAGATTAAAAACTCATCGTTTTTAAATGCGTTTAATATTCTATTTTTCATCAATAAGAACTCAGATGCCCTTTCATTCATTTCTGATTTGAAAAATTCGTATTCTCCTTCTCCCTGCTCTTTTGCGTTTGAAAGAGCAATATCAGCTGATTTTAGAAGATCCCCTGCATTTTCCCCATCACTTGGACAGTTAGATATACCCATGGTAAAAGAAATATTGAACGACGCAGAACTATTTTCCGAATCAATAATCTCAGTATCATTGCACGCTGTTTTTGGCGGTTTTAAACCGCAGCCTCCGCCTTTTAAATCAAGTGTCTCCTGTCCGCCGCTACCAGGTTCGCTCCTCAGGTTATGATATGATCTGTGCCGAATTTCGTTTACAATGTCAATTTCATTTAGATATAAAGGGGTTTTAAATTCTTCTTTTATTCTATTAATTATCTGCAAAGTATCTTCTCTATTTTGCAAACCAACAAATAATATACCAAACTTATTTCCTCCTACCCTTGCAATTATATCTCCATCTTTCATAACTTTATTTAATCTTCTTGAAAAAATTTGCAGAAGTTTGTCTCCGACATCATATCCGTAAGTATTGTTGATATAGGATAATTTATAAAAATCAATTATTATAAGAGAAGCATTAAGTCTTTTCTCGTTATATTCTCTACTGCTAAGGTAGGCATTAACGGTGAGAATGAAGAGATTTTTATTTGGAAGTTTGGTTAACTGATCATAAAACGAAATATATCTTAGCGAATTATAGTACTTATTAGTATAATAAATAAATAAAATGCCGAGAAACAATATGATAATAATACCCGCTATCGTTGTATAAATAGCGATGTCGATAAGCTTCTTAAAGTATAGTTTTGTATCTTTGATAATCCTTGCAGTAGACAAATGAGCAATATAAAAGGTATGTTTTAGAAAAAGCTTATAGGATATTTTAGACGATATATATTCAGGATATTTTATAATTATTTTTAGAATAGGTTCGCTGATATTTTTCCACTTAAAATATGATTTGTTAAAATATACTATAACACCACTGTTATGTTTTAAAAATACGCTATTTTTTTTAATAAATATATCAAGTTTTTTATATTGTTTATTTGTTTTTTTTAAATACGATTTTAAGTTATTTAAAGCTGTTTTAAAATGTATTTTTTGGAATTGTGAAGGTTGTAAACCGCTGTAATATATAACTTTTCCTATGCTGCTTTTAATGTGTCTTATATCTTTATTTAATTTTGTTGTTTTCAATAAAAGGTTTGAATTAAAATCGGAAATGTTTTTTATAGGAATTGGACCCGCGAATAATAAAACACCTGCAATTAATACACTGATGATTAAAAATAAACTACCGATAAAATATATTTTTTTATTTTCTTTCAATGGTATAAACTCCATAGTATTTGTACATTGCAAAATTGCAAGCGTCTTTTATAATGTCTTACTTAGCTGTAAACTTCAATTGTATTTACTTTAGCAATTAAATTAATATTTATATTTATTAGATATATACAGTATATATAACCTATTTTAAAAAAAACGTCAACTATTGATAAGTAATATTGCGAAGTACTTTGATTCATCCATAGAAACTATCAATGATATTTCAATGGATTAAAATAAAAATTTAATTAAAATCAAATAAAAATATGATATAATGATAATAAAAATATAATGAAATAATATAGTAATAAAAATTAATCAAAATTATTACAAATACAAAAAATATGGAACGCTGGACTTTGGGAGACGATAATCTTCCGGAAGGTAAAGATAAAAATAAAGATATAGATTTTTCGCTAAATGATTTTAGCGAAAATATAAACGGCAGAAATGTAAGAAAAAAATCATCGGAAAGTTCTGAAGACAATAAATTTCAAAAAGAAAATAACCGAAATAGAGAAGTAAGACATAATACTATAGGCAAGAAAATATTTTATATTTTTTTATCTATAGCGGTGATTATTTCTATATATTACATTATTAAAACATTATATCCTGATAACGATATACACATAAAAATTTTTAATTTAAAGACAAAACTTTATAGATCTAAAACATTGCCTGAAAATAATTTATTAATAACCGGATTTTTATCAAATAACAATAAATTTCCAATCGGGTTCGTAAAATTAAAATCCAATCTGTATAGTTCAAAAAATATAATTTTAGCGACAAAGTATATTTATGCAGGAAATTTCATAAATATAAATAAACTAAAAACGATGTCTAACGTTTCAATAAATCTGGCATTGCAAAATAAAAACGGAAATAATATGTCCGATTTAGAAATATTGCCTCAACACCCTATAAGATTTATGGTTGTTTTTCTTAATGTGCCTACCGATACTAAAAATTTTTCAGTGAATGTCAGTCATTTTTATGCGATAAAGAAAAAATAAAAATATCTTATTATTTATCTTTATCTTTATTCTTTTAGCCGTTAAATATAAATTATAAATAAAAAACTTACAATGAAATATAATTGAGATATACAGGTTTTGCCTTATTTATCTCTTATATATATCCGATTTAATAATAGCAGATTAATAATCCGTAATTGTTTTTTATTATTGAGCTTTTTTTACTTTTACGCTTTTAATAATAGCAGATTAATAATCCGTAATTGTTTTTTATTTTTTTATTATTGAGCTTTTTTTACTTTTACGCTTTGTTTATCTGAAATTTTTTTTGAAGCTGTTTTTTTAGTCGATTTTCGAGGAGCTGCCGATATTTTTTTAATTTTATGTTTAACCGGTTCAGGAGTTACATCTATTTCATCTTTTCCCGATGCGCCTCTTTTGAAATTTTTAATCGCTTTTCCTATGCCGCTTCCTAGTTCAGGCAGTTTACCTACTCCAAATATTAAAACTACGATTAGTAATAATACAAAAATAATTATGGGAGAAAAACCAAACATTTTTTATACCTCCGTAATGGCAACATTATATTAATTATCAAACATCTAAATATTTTACTATATTATTTTAATAATTAAACAGAAAATTAAGACTTTTCAATCTGGCGGAGAGGGAGGGATTCGAACCCTCGATAGACTCACATCTATACATGATTTCCAGTCATGCTCCTTCGGCCTCTCGGACACCTCTCCTTTAAAATTATTTATTGTTAAACTATTTATAATCTATATATAGATTAACATTTATTACACATAACTATACTATAATCAATCTTTATTTGCTCCTTAATATTTATAATATAATCTATTTAGATTAACATTTATTGTTAATAAATTTCAAGTATATTTTTTAACCTTAATCTGCGATAAAATTTTTATTTTCTATCGGCAATTTTGGGGCAAAGATTTTTATTGACATGGTTTTTAAATTTATTATATAATGAATTATATGTATTTCTTTTCTCCATTTTCCCCGCACTATTATAATTAATAATTTAATAGTGCGGGGTTTATTTTTTAATCATTTTTTACCGATAATACTGATAGTATCAGTAATAATTTAATAAAATAAAAAATAAAATAAATTGATAATTTCTACAAATTTATTTTATAATTAATTAGTTTTTTTCGATTTTCAGCGGCAATAAATTTTAGAAATGAATAGAATTATTAATAATATAGAAATGTTGAATGTAATAGTCGCCAAACTTAAAAATAAATCAAAAAAAATAGTTTTTACCAACGGATGTTTTGATATTATTCATGCCGGACATGTCATATACCTTAATAAAGCAAAAAAATTAGGCGATATTTTAATTGTAGGTCTCAATAGCGACTCGTCTGTTAAGAAACTAAAAGGCAATAATAGACCGGTCATTATTGAAGATGACAGAGCTTATATAATTTCAAATTTAAAACCTGTAGATTTTGTTGTTATATTTAACGATAATACGCCGTATAATTTAATAAATGAAATTAAGCCCGATTACTTAGTCAAAGGTTCAGACTACAAAAATCAAGAAGTAGCAGGATCCGATATAGTTAAATCATACGGCGGTCAAGTAGTTTTTATAGATTATGTTAATGAAAAATCGACAACTAATATAATTGATAAGATTATAAAAATTAACTCCTCGTCGTAATTATTTTAATTATAAATGTTATCATAATTAGAGATATAAAAATATAAGGCAGCAAAACTATAATAATTGATTTTGCGGTAGAAATACCCTCCGTTTTTTTAATTCCTATTGCCGTCAGAGCAAAAAACCATGCTAAAATTATATTATAGCCAAATATAGGCATTATAGAAAAAATATTAACCCCTGCCGTATAACAAATTATCCTGAATGTATATCTAAAATGTTTTTTGCCTCCGAACAAACGAATAAAACCATGTAAAATAGCGCCTAATAGCAATAAAAATAAGCTGTACAAAATTCCAAAGAAGATTAATAATATTAATATCCCAAAAATTATAAATAAAGTAATAGTATCTTTATGCGCAAACAATAACGGAATCTTTGGCAAAAATGAATAATTTGAATAAAAACCTATTTTAAAGAAAAATATTTCCCAAAAAAAAGAAAATACAAGATTTACGTAGCCAAAAATAACCGCATAAAAATATGGATGTAATACATTGTCGTCGGATGTTATTTCTCCAAAAAAAATTTCAGGAGAAAAAAGAGATTTTTTCCATGTTAAAACAAATGCTTTTAAAAATCCTTTTTCTTTAATATTATCAAAATCTATCATAAATTTTTCTTTATATTTATATCCAAATTCTTATATTAATTAAGGTAATTATAAAACTTTTGGCACAATCTAATAATAAATAAAATAAATAAAATAAATAAAATAAAATAATTTATTAAAATTAAATATATATATCAAATTTAATTTAAAAAATAATAATAAACCAATTTATATATTTTCTTTGATTAATTTATAATTAATGCTGTCGACTAAAGCCTGATAACTTGCTTCTATAATATTTTCGGATACGCCGATAGTCGTCCATTTAGAAGTTTTATCCGAAGATTCTATTAAAACTCTTACAAAAGACCCTGTTCCTGATTTCATATTACTGCTATTTATTACTCTAACTTTGAAATCCGATAATTTCATTTCATTTAATACAGGATAGAACTTTAATAAAGATTTTCTCAAGGCATTATCAAGAGCGTTAACCGGACCGTCTCCGAGCGCTACCGTATGTTCAATATTACCGTTAATATCAAGCATAACGACCGCTTCGCTTAAAATATTATAATTATTTTCGTTATCTTCAATATTATTTTGAAGCGTATTTTTTTCAATTACAACCCTGAAAGAAATCAATTTAAAATAATTATTATATTTTTTAGACGAGTATTTATTAAGAAGCATCTTAAATGAACCGTCTGCGCTTTCAAAATTAAACCCATAATTTTCCATTTCCTTAATTTTATTAAGCAATTCTTTTTCCTGTTCTTCATTTATGCGGCTTAAATCAAAACCGAGTTCTTTTGCTTTAGCTTCAATATTTCCTTTTCCTGAAAGATCCGATATTAAAAATCTGCGGGCATTACCGACTAATAAAGGGTCAATATGCTCGTAAGATGAAGGATTTTTAAGAACGGCATTTGCATGCATTCCCGCCTTATGGGCAAATGCGCTTTCCCCCACATAAGCTTTGTTTTTTACAGGAATATTATTAGATATTTCATCTATAAGATGCGATACTTTAGTTAAATTTTTTAATTTATTTTTGGAAATACAATGAAATCCTAATTTTAATTCAAGATTAGGTATTATAGACGATAAATTTGCATTTCCGGTCCTTTCTCCATAACCGTTTATTGTGCCTTGAACATGGCTAATACCGCTTAAAACAGCAAAAATAGTATTCGCAACAGCACAATCGGTATCATTATGCGCATGAATACCTAATTTATCAGAGTCAATATTATAATAATCTGATAATTTATTGATTATATTTGAAATTTCATAAGGTAAAGTCCCGCCGTTAGTATCGCAAAGCACGGCTTTTTCGGCTCCGGAAGATAATGCCGATTTAATAGTTTTAACGGAATATTCTTCGTTATTTTTAAAACCGTCAAAAAAATGTTCTGCATCAAAGAAAACAATTTTGCCGCTTTGTTTTAAGAATTCTATAGAATCGGCAATTAATTCTAAATTTTCTTCATATGATACTTTTAAAATCTCTTTAACATGTAAATCCCATGATTTTCCAAAAATAGTTACATATTTCACGTCTAAATCAGATAAAGTTAAAAGACCTGCATCTGAAGATGCCTTAGAATTTTTCTTTTTAGTGCTGCCAAAAGCTGTTATTTTAGAATTTATATATTTTTTCTTTGACGACAATTCAAAAAATTTATTATCTTTCGGATTTGATAAAGGATAGCCGCCTTCAATAAAATGCACTCCAAGCTCATCAAGAATATCGGCTATAATCAATTTATCGTCTAAAGAAAGAGAAAAACCTTCGCCTTGCGTTCCGTCTCTCAACGTACTGTCGTATATTTCAATTTTTCTATTAAAATCTTTATTTTTCAAAACTTTTTCGGTTTTCATTGTATTAATTTATTAATTGTTTTTATTCTTGTTATCATTATTATGAATTTTTCTTGTCATTATTTATTATTACAATCGCTATTATTTTTTAATCCAAGATTAAAAGCTTCATGTAATATTCTCGTTGCAAGCTCCGCGTATTTTAATTCAACTACGCATGAAATTTTAATTTCTGAAGTAGAAATCATCATTATATTTATATTTTCTTTAGAAAGAGCCGAAAACATAGTAGATGCCGTTCCAAAATGATTTCTCATTCCGACCCCTATAGCCGATATTTTAGCAATTTTATCATCGGACAACACTTCTTTTGCATTAAGTTTTTTACCGATATTCTGAGTAATTTCTAAAGTCTTTTTAAGGTCTTTTTTGGTAACCGTAAATGTTAAATCGGTAAAACCTTCAACGGAGATGTTTTGAATTATCATGTCAACAACTACTCCCGCATCTGCTATACTTGAAAATATAGCTGCCGCTATTCCCGGTTTATCGGGAATACCTCTTATAGATAATTTTGCTTCGTCTTTATCGCAAGCAACGCTTGAAACTTGCAATTCTTCCATACTGTCCTCTTTACTTGAAAATTTAATTTGAGTTCCAGGTCCATCAATAAAAGTTGATTTTACAAATAAGTTAACTTTATATTTCATTGCAAATTCAACGGAACGAATTTGCAAAACTTTAGCGCCTAAGCTTGACATTTCAATCATTTCATCAAAATAAACTTTGTCTAATCTTCGAGCTTCAGGAACAATTGAAGGATCAGATGTATAAACCCCTTCCACATCAGTAAAAATATCGCATCTGTCTGCATTTAAAGCGGCGGCGATCGCTACTGCGGTAGTATCAGAACCGCCTCTGCCTAACGTTGTTATATACCCTGAATCATCAATACCTTGAAAACCCGCAACAACTACTATTTTATTTTTATCCAATTCTTTTTTTATATTTTCAATATCTATAGAAAAAATTCTCGCGTTTCCATATGACCCGTCGGTTTTAATTTTAACTTGATGAGCAAGCATAGGCACGGCTTCATACCCTTCATTATTTAAAGCTATTGAAAGCAACCCTGCGCTGACCTGCTCCCCTGTAGAAATTATCATATCGGTTGCTAAGTTGTTATGGCTTCCGCCTATTT
>JAKACI010000060.1 GCA_021821565.1 bacterium
CATATTGATATTACTATATTTATGGGACAACAAAAATGTCTATGGGGACTACAAAATAAAAAATAAAATTTAATAATATCAACGGGTTATAATTTTAGAATAATAAAAGTGGTGAAGTTGGGTTAAGATTTAAATTATAATAATCCGGCCGTATTTGCCGGTTTTACACAATACCATACCAGCCCATAATACGCAATTCTATAAACTTGATTATTTTTTAAAATCGGTGTAATATTTTAAAAAATTTAACATATCCGATTTATTTATTCTACCGATGCAGTTTCTTCCACTTACAAAGACACAAAGACAAAGACAAAGGTATCCGATTTATTTATTCCCATACTCCCGCTTGCATTTGCCGTCTTATTCCATCTTTTAACCTATCCGATTTATTAAATTTAACATATCCGATTTATTTATTTCCTTACTCCCGCTTGCATTCTTTTAACCTATCCGATTTATTTATCTCCTTACTTATGACTGAGTTTTATTAAAGTTTTAAAGTTTAATTAAGATTTAAATTATAATAATAAAATTTAACATATCCGATTTATTTATTCTACCGATGCAGTTTCTTCCACAACAACTTCCGCAGACAGCGCTGTTTACTTTCAAGAGGGCGCAAGAGGGCGGAAATATTTATATTATAAATGATTCTGCTACTTATGTTTCTTCAACAATAAATAATTACACGGATCAGGTTGTGCAGTTGACGGGAACACCAAATATAAGTGCACCAACAGTAAGCGGCACCACTATACATTTATAAAGGTATCCGAACGAAAGTCAACTATATTATTTAACTACTTTAAACCCTCTCTAATCTCTTTGAATACCTGCATTTAGGGGCTTACTGTTTTTAACGCTTAATAAAGCTTTAAGCCCTTTTTTTAATTTTATATGTAAAAAACTTACTAATTCAAATATTAATTATCGTCGTCTTAATCGACCATATAATCAAATATAAGCTTTATTCAACGATTCATTATAAGTCTGTCTTTTCGTTAAAAGCGCATATAAAATTCTAAGCAGTTTATTGCAAAGCGCAATCATAGCTTTTCTATAAGGCATACCTTCTTTTTTCTTTTTCTCGTAATATTCTTTAAAATTAGGGTTGTGTACTATTAATGACTGTCCCATAAGAAATAAATACCGTCTTAGCGTTCTTGAACCTTTTTTACTGATCTTTCCGTTTGAGTTTACACTAGTTCCCGATTGTCTTATCGAAGGATCCGTTCCTGCAAAGGCAATAAGCTTATTTCTTGTGGAAAATCTTTTTATATCTTTAACTTCCGCTATAAAATGGCATGCGGTAATATCGGATATGCCTTTTATAGACGATATGATATTAAGATCGTCATGATTTGATTTTTTTATCTGGTCTATAAAAGAATCTGTAATTTCTTTAAGATTTAATTCGAGAAACTCTATTGTTCTAATGTCAAGTTTTATTACCATTTTAAAGTTTTCCGAAGATTTTCCTATAGAATCTTTTGCAAGTTTTTTTATATCTTTTGCGCTTAAATTAATACTTTTGCCTCTTTTAGACATTATTGCATCTTTTATTTCTTTTATGTCTGCATTTCTTACCGCTTCGGCACTCGGAAATATTTTCAACAGGTTCATTATACTCGCAGAATAAACGTTAGATTCGATAAGCAGTTCCGGAAATACTACGTTAATATGCTGTTTAAACTTTGTTTTTGCAGCAGATATCTGCCTTGAAAGATCCTCTCTTATCCTTGCTATAACTCTTATTTCATCAATATTATCAGGACTGAAATAAGTTAATAGTTCATGATTTTTTGCCATAAATAAAGCAATAATTCTTGCATCTATTTCGTCTGTTTTAGTCTTTCTTAAAGTAGTCCCTTGAGAGAATCTTTTAATTAATTGCGGATTAATCAGATAAACCTCTTTTTTAAAAGAAACCGTAAAACTAAGAAGGTTTGTATGGTAGTTTCCGGTAGATTCCATGCCTATCACGGAATCTTTAATTCCTGATACCACGCTTTTAAATTCTTCAAATCTTTCTTGATCCATCTCTAATTTCCCAGACTTAATTTCTTCATACTTTTCATCCATAACGAAATAATTGAAAGAGTCTTTAGATACATCAATGCCTACATAGTTCATTTTAACCTCCGTTCGGTAATCCCCTTTTATTTCAGCCTCCCGTTTGACGGTAGCTTTAAAGCTAAATCAACCGATAGGAAATTAGGGGCATGGACACACTTTTTTAGGAGCTTCAAGCTCAGGTATCCGATGGTCCTTTACCTTACCTAAAAATTAATTAATATTATTGTTTAAAATAGCGTTGGATAAGTCAGGGGGGCAAGCCCCCCTGACCCCCTAAGGCCATATTAAATATATGAGTTATTAATAAATATATCATAAAATGACGTAGGAGGTATCCGATTTATTTATTCTTCGGCTAAGTTAATATAGTCTATTTCGTTGAGCTTGCCTTCTTTAAGAAGCTGCGCATTAGTTAAAGCCCAGGTGCGTAATAATCGGTATGATATAATTCGGATAGATTCTCTATGTTGGTTTTAGCAGTAACGTTTATCATAATATTAATATTATGCAATAAACATATCATAATATCAATACCTGATTAAAACAAAATTAATTTACAATTAAAACTAAAATTAATGCACAATATATTTAAAATATTACACCGATTTTAAAAAATAATCAAGTTTACAGAATTGCGTATTATGTGCTGGTATGGTATTGTGTAAAATAGGCAAATGCGACAGGCAAATACGGCCGGATTATTATAATTTAAATCTTAATCAAACTTTAAAACTTTAATAAAACTCAGTCAGAAGTAAGGAGATAAATAAATCGGATACCGATACCTTATATACCTTATAGATAGGTTAAATAAATTAATTATTATCTTTGTGATGCATCTAAAATTGTAACACCCACGATATCTTCACCTATATAGCGGAGCAAAATCCCGTCTTCTAACATTTCAGAATTTGTAGCTTGTTGCGGTTTTTTAAAGCTTATATATAAAACATCAGCATCATTATCATAATCTATCCACATTCTTTTCTTCGGAAAATTTAAAAGATGCGGCGCAATTTTAGAAATGTCGTTTATTATTTGAGAATTAACGGTTATTTTTTCCATAAAATTTCCTCTTTTTCCAACTTAAATTTGCTTGTGAAATAGGCAGTAATAACAAAGCCATCATTTTCACCTATTTCTTTATAAACAACAGCTAAATATTTTTTATTTGACGATTGCTGCTTTAATGCAATTAATGCATCTTTATATCCTTTGATTATAAAATCGGGGTTTTCTATCGTATCCAAAACATCATCATAATAACTTGCAACGTCATCGTGGTTTTCTATAATATGAAACCAGCGTTCATCGGTCATTCTGATATAAATATCATTTTTTGATTTTATAACATCTACCATTGCATTATTACATTAACATATTAATTTATATAAAAAATATAAAATTATACAATAATTAATATTTTATATTTTATCACAGATATAAAATTAATTTAATAAAATTCTAAAAATAAAAAATATATGGTTTACATTATAAGCATATTATGGGATAAGAGGGCAAATGCAGGCGGATTATTATAATTTAAATATTAATCAAACTTTAACTTTAATAAAACTCAATCAGGAATAGAATAGAATAGAATAGAATAGAATAGAATAAGGGAATAAATAAATCTGTCCCCTTTTTTTCCTTTATACAGCTATTTTTGCAGCTGTATATTGCAAAGGAAGAAGTTTATCTAAGGCTACATGTTTTGAAGCGTCTATTATCTCTATTCCGACAATTTTCTCATTTTCCCCGATGTCGAGAATTATATCTTCGGAAACCTGCCTGTTAATAAGTTCTTGTTTTCTGTCGTCTATTCTAATATATAAAAGATCGGTTTTATCATTGTAAAAAATATTCATCTTGCATCCTCCCATTTTCCATAAAAGACATAAACGGTTACGGTAATTATTTTGTTGTTTTCAATAATAAAAAATACTTAGACTCTTTTTTGCTCATAATAATTATTAATACGTTTCTGTTTAAATTTATAAACTTTAGCTTTTCCTATACGCCAATATTTTGACTTAATTGAAGAACCTGTAAGAATTACATCTTTAATCTCAATCTCATTACTTCCTCTCTCTTGAGCCCGCTCTAAAGTGTGAGGGTTAATCTGAATCTCCATAATTTAGATGGCAATGTTTATGTTTATAAAATTAAATTGATTAATAAAAAAGTCAAGAAATTAGAAACTCATTTTTATATATATTACATATATACGTTAAGCAGTAAAAATAATATTCATTTTAACTCTATCTTACTAATAATAATTATGTGCAAATTACAAATTATATATTATTATATATTATTATATATTATATATTTATACATTAATTCAATAAAATAATCAAGATGACATAATGGCATAGTATTGGGATAAATAATATAATAAATAATAAAAACGGAAAATATAGTTTATATTCCCTATTTTTATCCATATTATGGAAAAGGAGACAGATTTATTTATTGATAACTTATTTATAGCCCCATACAATAAATAATAATAAATAAAGAGGGAATAAAATAAATCTGTCTCCTTTTTTTCTTTTTTATTCGTTAGAGGCTTTGTCTTGCACTCTTAAGTCTCTAAATCCCATATGTACAAGTATATCGTATAATCTGTCCATTCTATCTGAGAGTTTATCTATCCTGTCGCTTAAAGTTTTATTATTTTCCTTAATTTCATCCGATAGTTCAGTGAATTTTTTGTCAATCCGTTCCGATAGTTCAGTGAATTTTTTGTCTGTCCGTTCCGATAGTTCAGTGAATTTTTTGTCTGTCCGTTCCGATAGTTCGGTGAATTTTTTGTCTGTCCTATCCGATTGTTCAGTAAATTTTTTGTCAAACCGTTCCGATAGTTCAGTAAATTTTTTGTCTGTCCGTTCCGATTGTTCGGTGAATTTTTTGTCTGTGTGAATATAAACGCCAATGACAAAGCCCAGCGTAATTAAAAGTATGCCTAAATTTATGTACTGCATAAATAATCTCCTCAAATTATCATTTATATATATTATATCATATTGTACGAATACTAACTATATTTTAATACTATACTATATTTTTAAATATACTTTTACTTATAATTTATACATTTATTTTAAAAAATAATCAAATTTACAGAATTGCATTTTTATAGGCTGATATGGCATTGATAAACAGGCAAATGCAGTCGGGAGAAGGAGAATAAATAAATCGGATAGGTTAAAATTCCTCTTTTTCCTATCCTTAGGTTATTTGCTTTGAGCAAATTGATGCAGTACTGACGACATAAGCGTTTGGTAGGGTATTCCTGTTTCTAAACTTTTCCGTTTTATCTTTAAAATATCCTGTTTAGAGATTCTAACGATTACACTTGCTTTCTTTTGTACGAAATCGGCAGCTAATTGTTTAAATTTAGCTTTTTCGGCAGCAATATTTTCAACGCTTTCATACATATCGTTGTCGTAATCGTCTATTATTTCTTTTTCATAATCATCTACGTCTACGTCTATATTAGTTATATCTATCACCTTATTTTTCTTCCTCATGATTCTTATTTCCTCGTAAATATTTTTTTGTAGCTTTCCTGCTTGGAATTATAGTCTTTAAAGAGATTATAATATCTCCGTTATTTTCAACAGTATTGTTTTCTATTTCAAATGGAACTAAGTAAGCATATTCGTTAATCTCTACAACTAAAATTAGCTGGTTAGGATACTTATATTGATTTTTATGCTTGACAATATCGAGCAAATTACCTTGCTTCATAGCAAGCATTACATCCTCAAAACAAATGTCTCTATTATATTTTAATAAATTGTTTTTCTCTTCCTCCCATTTCAATTCCATAAATAGATTATATTAAAATTAATATATAATGTCAATTTCAAATGTTTGTAACAATCAGCATAATAGCATATTATGGGTTGGTATTAAAATAAATCATGAATTTTTTTGACATCAAGTTCATATATTTGCGTATTATGGGCTGGTATGGTATTGAGGAAAACAGGCAAATGCAGTCAGGTAGTTCGGTAGTGAGGAAATAAATAAATCTGTCCCTTTTTTTTATGTTATTAATTATATATTATATATTTATACATTAATTATACAAAATAATCAAATTAATGAAATAATATATTATGGAATAAGACGGAAAATGCAAGCGGGAGTAAGGGATAAATAAATCGGATAGGTTAAACATTCAAAACATTCACGCAACCACTAATTCAACTTGTACAGCTGGTAACAGTGCGTCTATACCAACGGTTTTGCTAACGTATAATTTTTCAATGCCGATTGTTTGCCTATATTTATTTTTTTTAAATATAATACCTTCGCCGGCTTCCTCCGACATTACTTCGTCTTTAGGGTTTCCAAACCATATATCCATAGTATCTGAATCTTTATGATAGTAAACTTTTACTTTTTCCACGTTAAATCTACTTCTTTTATTTTATCTGTTATATATGCCGTTATTAAAAAACCGTGCGAATTTATATGTTTTGCAACAACGCAATATAATTTATCTAATTTTTTATAATAAAGAAAAATTTCTTTATCTATTTTACTCTGTCTAATTTCATCTGGATTTTTTAACGTATTTTTGACTGCAGCCTCTTTATTTTTCATTATTGGATGTTTTATATCAATGAGATATCGCCAGTAATTTGTTGTGGTTCTAACTACAACGTCTAAAGGAGTTTTTATTTTAAAAAATATTTCATCAGGGTTTATTTGGTTATTATTCATCTTAATTAATCATAATTATACATTAATTCAATGAAATAATCAAGATGACATGATGGTATATTATGAGAGAAACAGGCAAATGCTGGCGGGAGCAAGGGAATAAATAAATCTGTCCCCTTTTTCGGGTCCCCTTTTTCGCTTTTGACATGGCATAGGGAAAAACAGGAAAATGCAGGCGAGAGCAAGTAATAAAATAAATCTTTCCCCTTTTTTCTTCGTCATATTTTCTTTGGAATAAACCTTCAAATGTAAGTGGGAGTGACGGAATAAATAAATCGGATACGGATATGTTAAATTATGATACTATATTTTTAAATATACTTTTACTTATAATTTATACATTTATTTTAAAAAAAATCAAGTTTACAGAATTGCATTTTTATAGGCTGATATGGCATTGGAGAAACAGGCAAATGCTGGCGGGAGAAAGAGAATAAATAAATCGGATACTTTTAAAAAGACGGATACCTTAAAAATGGATAGCTTTTATTATGCACTTTTTTCTAATTGAATATTCCCTAAATTAAAAATGATAGAATTCAGATTGACTTTTTGTCTTGCATGCTCAATTTCAAAACCGACAGGCTGATTGTTTTCGTCTATATCCATAACTATATCTTTACTGATTTCTTCAGATTCTATGCTGGGCTTATCGGATAAAGTTATATAAAGCGTGTCCGTATCATTATAATAATCTATCTTCATTATTTATCCCCTTTAAAATTTCTGTCTAAAAAAGCGTTATGAATGATTTCGTCATCTTCCAAAAACACAACCCTTAAATATTTGTTAAATTCGTTAATGTATATCCAGTATCTTATTCTTCCGTCGTCTTGGACTTCCTTTTTTAAATAACTTTGTTTGATGTCGGTGAGCCATTCTAATTTTACATATGGTCTTTTAATTAACACTTTATCGGTAAAATATTTTGATAATTTTAGGTTATAACTCATGTTATAAATTTTACCTATTTTATTATTTATTTCTCATGAATATATCAATTTAATTAATTTTATCAAAATAATCTTTTTATATTTTAAATTTTATTATATAAAACGGTTAAAGTCAATTTTAAAAAATAATCGGGTTGACATATTGGCATATTATGGGATAAACAGGCAAACGCAGGCGGGAGTAATGGAATAAATAAATCGGATACCTCCTACGTCATTTTATGATATATTTATTAATAACTCATATATTTAATATGGCCTTAGG
>JAKACI010000061.1 GCA_021821565.1 bacterium
TAACATTTTCTATTGCATCTTTAATAGCCAGAACAGTTTTTGAAGTTTCCTGAAGCAGGCTTTCTATTATTTTTCTTGTATCGGAAGTTGATTTGCTTGTTCTTTCAGCCAATTTTTTAACTTCATCCGCTACAACGGCAAAACCTCTGCCCTGCTCTCCAGCCCTCGCAGCTTCTATAGCCGCGTTCAATGCTAAAAGATTGGTCTGGTCTGCTATATCATTAATAACGGATATAATTTCCCCTATTTCTAACGAGCTTTTTTCTAGTCCGTTAATCAAAGAACCTAAATTTTCCGTCAGCACTGCGACATTTTTAATGCCCGATATAGCATTTTCTACAATATCAAAACCTTCTTTTGCATTGCCGGAAGCTTCTTTTGCAACATTACTGACTTTTTGCGTATTATTTGCTATCTCCTTGATAGTCTGCGACATCTCTTCGGAAGCGGCGGCTACGTGAGTAGAAAGCTCCGATTGTTCTTCCGCTTTTTCGCTAATCTCGGCAACACTAGTTTCTATAGAAGTGCTAACGTCTACAATAGCCATTGCTTGTTCGTTTACCGATTGAACGGTACTTCTTAAATCAATAATAAATTTGTTAATTTTGTTGGATACAGCAGTAATTTCGTCATATATGGGATATTTGTGAACCTTGCAAGCTTCACAAATATCCTCTCCTCTCTTGCCAAAACGATCTATTTGCTGATGCCAGCATAATTCTTCCAGTTCGTCCGCGCTTAGCAAGCAATCCTTATGTCTGTTTTTAATAATAGCAGGCATATCATAATAATCCAATGGGATTAGCTTGTTTAAACCTCCTTCTAGTCTTATCTCACGCATTTTATTAAAAAGATTCTTCATCGGTTTAAGAAAAATGAACTTCAAAACAATATATATTAAAAATACGGCAAATATAAGACCGATCAATGCGGATACTATAATAATACTTAAAAACTTTTTAGACGAGTTGACAGTATTTTTGAGAGAATAAAGTAATTCTACGCCTCCGAGCGTAGTACCAGCTTTCACGGTATGGCATTTAAGACAATTGAGTCCGCGCTCTTTCGTCCTGGCAATAAAAGGAACTCCCACCATGAGATAAGACTTTCCGTCTTTATCAAATTCTTTAGTTATAGTCTTCTTAGAAGCCAGTATTTTTTTATCAAAGGCAGTCGTAGGAATTTCTTGTTTTAAACCATGCCCGAATTCTTTATTTACAGGTTCTCCCCTTAAAAGTTTAAAAGCATCTATCCCTTGTATTTTCCTATAAATTGCAAAAAGCTGCCTTCTATCGGCTTTTTTTAAAATTGTGCCATTTAACATCATTGCATTTAAGCTTGAAAGCATTGTATTCGCAGTGATTGCAGCATTATTTCTGGTTGTTTTAATAGCAAGATTTAGCTGAGTAGTATATGCATAATACGAACCGCTCAATATTATGACGAAAAATAAGACTGAAATAACGGTAAGCAATTTAGTTTTTATTGAAATCTTTTTTAATCTTGCTAAATCAAACATCATAGCCTCCCTTGCCGTCAAGTTGATTCACTGCGATAATATAATTATAATAATTATTGTTAAATAGCGAAATTAAATGAATTAATAAATGCAATATTTCCGATTTTACATTATATATATTAAATAATAAATATTTTAGTTAAACAAGAAAAAAATTATAAAATAACATCGGCAGAATTATTAATTAATTAATTTTTATTTAATTAATGCAATTTTTCTATATAAAATAAATTTTTTTCGCCGATACCTGCTATATCGGAAATCTCAAACTTGCTGAAACCTGCATAGAATCTTTTGCAATAGTTTTCTAAATAACGTTTCTTAGCAATTCTCACCGACAGTTGCCATAAAGCCCATAAGCTTATAGCTATGGGAATATAAAGCAATACCCAAAATTGCCGATAGAAAATTATTTTTCTGGATTCCTGCCTGCGCAGGAATGACTTTGCGGGTATTTAAGTTTTCACCCAAAGGGTGTCATTCCGCTAAAGCGGGTACGCTTTAAAGCCGTCGGCATTTAGACGGCTCATCCAGAAAGATAAATTTCTAACGGTGATTTAAGAAGATAAATTTTTCTTGACTATATAAATTAATTTTTATAAAATTATATGTCATTTAATTTATTAATAATTAATTTAATGATAGTTAGGTTAAGTGATTAATATTATATCTAAATATTAATGAATATAATATACAAGAATTCTGAAATATAATATAATAATATAATAAAAACTCCAAATAATGTATAGAGGTATTTTATGAACGATTATGCAATTATTAATTCAGGCTCTAAACAATATAAAGTATCTATAGGAGATACTATAAAAACAGAAAAAATAAACATTGAAAAAGGCGGCGAGGTAACTTTTAGCGCCTGTATGACAAAAAAAGGCGATGAAATTATTATAGGAAATCCTCTTATTAAAAATATAAACGTAAAAGGAGTCGTCGTTAAGGAAGAAGGTAAAGCAAAAAAAGTTATAGCTTTTAAAATGAAAAGGCGAAAAGGCGAAAGAAAAAAGATAGGACACAGGCAAAGATTTTCTGAAATTAAAATTACGGAAATTTCTTAAAAAGTATTTAAATTATTAAATAACCGTAATTATGTCAACCAACCGTAAATTGTTTATAAAGGCTGGACTTGAAAAAACTTATGGAGTATCCATGAGAAGTATAAATTAAGAAGTATAAATTTTGATAAATTTTTGCAATATAGTTTATATAAAATAAACAATAAAATAATTTTAATAATAAAAAAATAAAAGGTGTTAAAATGGCTCATAAAAAAGCTGGAGGCAGCTCAAGAAACGGTAGAGACAGCAAAGGTCAAAGACGCGGCGTGAAAAAATTCGGCAGCGAAAAAATAAAAACCGGGCAAATCATTGTTAGACAAGTCGGTTCTACATTCCATCCCGGAAAAAATGTTAAATTAGGCAGGGATTATACATTATTTGCCATAGCCGACGGTTATGTCAAATTTCATTATGGAAAAAATGACAGAAAATTTGTAAGCGTCGTTAATGAATTATAATATGTGATAATAAAATAAAATTATAAGAAGCAGCAGTATATACTATTATTATAACGATATATTTTGATTATAAAAATATTATTTTATATCTTCCAGCTTCGTCGTATAAATTTATCGGCTGTTATCTGCGGATAGCAACCAATATATCCCTCCCATAACGGCTATGCAATTTATTGTTTTTACGTAAATTGCAGAGAGCTCAATTTTATAATTTAAAAAAATTTAAATAAACATTTAATAAATAATAGTTTTTATTTTAAATGAAATTTATAGACAATGTTTTAATAGCCGTTGTTTCGGGAAACGGAGGGAAAGGCGCCGTTAGTTTCAGACGAGAGCGGTTTATCCCGAAAGGAGGACCAGACGGCGGAGAAGGAGGCGACGGCGGAGACGTTATTATTATCGCAGACCACAATGTTTTAAGCCTTCTTGATTTTAGATATAAACCTAAATATCCTGCCGAAAACGGAAGGAGCGGACAAGGCGCAAATAAAAAGGGAAGAAACGGACATGATATTAATATAAAAGTTCCTATAGGAACCTCGGTAATTGATTTTGAAACAGACGAAATTATAGCAGACCTTACTGATGACGGTGAGAGATTCATTATCTGCAAAGGCGGAAGGGGCGGCAAAGGAAATGCCTTTTTTAAATCATCAACCAATAGAAGACCCCGCTTTTCTCAGCCGGGAATGCCCGGAGAAACTAAGAAAATATACCTTGTTTTAAAAAGTATAGGCGACATTGGAATAATCGGTCTTCCTAATGCAGGGAAATCTACGCTTATTTCTAAACTGTCCAAAAGTCATCCTGAAATATCTTCTTATCCTTTTACTACAAAATCTCCGAATCTCGGCGTATCTATAGATGAAGAAACAGGCAAATCTTTTGTTATAGTCGATATACCGGGTATTATGGAAGGAGCTTCGGACGGATACGGATTAGGTATAATTTTCTTAAAGCATATTGAGAGAGCTAAAATTTTATTACATTTAATAGAAATAGGCAAACCCGATGAAATTATAAACAAATTTAATATCGTCATTAACGAAATAAATAAATTTAACAAAGATATATTGACAAAAAAACAGATTGTCGTTATAAATAAAATTGATACAATAAAAAATAAAAAGGAATATAATAATATTAAAAATAAAATAACCGAATACTTAAAGCCTTTAGAGATTGAATTATTATTTATATCTGCTTCTCAAGATACAGGGTTAGATGAATTAAAAGCAAAATTAAGATTATTGGTAAATTATAAAATCGTTGAATAACAAATTAATTTAATTTTAATTTAATTGCCAAATAAATCCTGCTAAAATTAAAGACTTATAAAATTAACAATTAACTGTATTAAATATAATATAAATAGACAGATAAAATATAATCCAAATATTAATATATAATATTAATATGTCTGCTTAATCAAAATATAAATTAAGCTTGAATAAAAAATTTAAAATAAATTAAATAATGACTGAAATTATTAATAAAAATAATGATTTCTTTAATTTAAAAAAAAGAATAGTAGTAAAAATAGGAACTCAGGTTTTAATTAACAACGAGGGTAAATTATCCCCTGCATCATTTAAAAAAATTACAGAGTTTATTAATGCTTTAAAATTAAAAAGAAAAGAAATTATTGTAGTTTCATCCGGGGCGATTGCGGCAGGAAGAAATGTTCTGAATATTGAAACATCCGCTAAATTTTTGACTATTCCTCAAAAACAGGCTTTAGCTTCTTGCGGACAATCTCTTCTTATGAAAACTTATTCATCCTATTTTAAAAAATATAATATAAAAACTGCTCAAATTCTTTTAACCAAAGACGATATATCGTCAAGAAAAAGATTCACCAACGCAAGAAATACTATTTATGAATTATTAAAAAATGATGTTGTCCCGATTATTAATGAAAACGACACTATAGCAACGGAAGAAATTAAATTTTCAGATAATGATTATCTTTCTGCGCTAACGGCAAATCTGGCATGTGCAGATCTTTTAATAATATTATCTAATGTTAACGGGGTTTATGATAAAAATCCATCTTTAGATAAATTTGCAAATCAGATAAAAATAATAGACGATATAAAACATTTTATTTCTGATTTTAAAGATACTTCAAAAAGTATTCACGGAACCGGGGGTATGAAATCAAAACTTGAGTCGGCTTATATTGCTTCGGAAGCCGGAATAGATACCATTATTGCTTCAGGAAAAGACAAAAAAGTCCTTAAAGATATATCAAACGGTAAAATCACGGGAACATTTATTTTATCTTCCGGCGAAGACATTAACAAGAAAAAACACTGGCTTATATTCGGCATGGAAAAAAACGGTTCGTTAATCTGCGATAAAGGCGCGGAAGAAGCTATTCTTCTCAACGATAAGAGTTTGCTTGCAAGCGGCGTTATAGACGTTAAAGGTAATTTTAAAAAACATGACGGTGTATATATCACTAATGAGCAAAATAAAATTATTGCCGCCGGAATATCTAATTTTGATGCGGAAGAAATAAAAAAAATTAAAGGATTAAAATCAAGCGAAATTCAATTAATATTAAATAGCATAAATGCCAAAGGAATAGGAATAGCCGTGCATAAAAATAATATGGTACTCCTCTAGAATTTTAAATATTATTAATAATTTTTTAGGGATAAGCGATCACTGATTGAATTATTATTATGCTTATGGTGTATTATAAATTAATATTACATTTAATATCTTAATATAAATATAAGGTTATAAATAATTATGAACAATCAAAATCTCAGCATAGAAACTATTGCAAAACAAACATACGATGCAAGCAGATTTATTGCAAATTCAAGCAGTGCAATTAAACTCAGCCTGCTTAATGATATTGAAAAATTACTGATTGACAAAAAAGAATTTTTAAAATCGGAAAACTTAAAAGATATAGCAAACGCTAGAATTAATTCGCTTAAAAAACCCTTAATAGACAGGCTGACTATCAGCGATAGCACTATGGATTCAATGATTAAATCCATAGAAGACGTCAAGAAAATAAAAGATCCTATAGGTGAAATTGAAAATATATCCATAAGACCTAACGGTCTTATGGTCGGAAAAATGCGGATTCCGCTTGGAGTAATAGGTATAATTTATGAATCAAGACCAAATGTCACGATAGACGCTTCTATACTCTGCTTACTATCAGGCAATGCGGCGATTTTAAGGGGGGGTTCCGAAGCTATCAACTCTAACCTTGCTTTAATTTCTATCATAAAAGAAGCTCTAAGAAAAAACAAATTGCCTGAAGAGACTATATCAATGGTTCCTTATACCGACCGCTCTGCCGTTATAGAACTTATATCCCAAAAAAAATATATTGATCTTATAATACCGAGAGGCGGCGAGGGATTAATTTCATTCGTAACAGAAAACTCAAAAATTCCCGTGGTCAAACATGATAAAGGGGTCTGTCATATTTACATAGATGAAGCCTGCGATATCCAAAAAGCCGTTAAAATTGTTATAAACGCTAAAGTTCAAAGACCTTCCGTATGCAATGCTTTAGAAACGCTTTTAGTCCATGAAAAAATAACAGACAAATTTATGCCCGTTCTATTAAAAGAATTACATAGCAAAGGAGTAGAAACAAGACTTGACGGCAACCTTTTAAATATATTTAAAAATAAATTTAAATTTATAACTGCCGCTTCCGATAATGATTGGAATGAAGAATACTTGGACCTCATTTTATCAATCAAATCCGTAAACAATATTGACTCTGCTATTGAACATATAAAAGAACACGGGTCAAACCATACTGAAGCAATAATAACGGAAAATTATACAAATGCAATGGATTTTATTAGAAAAGTTAATTCTTCCTGCGTTTTAATAAATGCATCTACAAGATTTAACGATGGATTTGAGCTTGGACTTGGGGCGGAAATAGGCATATCCACATCAAAAATACATGCATACGGTCCAATGGGAGCGAAAGAACTTACTACAACAAAATTTGTGGTTTTCGGAAATTACCAGACAAGATTATGAAGATAGGAATATTCGGAGGTTCATTTAATCCTATTCATTTTGGCCACTTAAGAACATGCGAAGAACTTGTTGAAGGTATGCCTCTTGATAAAATAATATTTATACCGTCCAATATTACTTCAAACAAAAATGAAACTGCAAAAAATTCTAAAAATAGATTTGAAATGGTAAAAATGGCTATAAAAGATAATTCTAAATTTGAAACGTCCGATATTGAAATTAAAAGAGGCGGAATATCTTTTTCTTACAATACTATAAAAGAATTAAAAAAAAAATACCTTGACGACGAACTTTTTTTTATTATAGGATTTGAGGCTTTTACTGAAATAAGAAATTGGAAAAATAGCCGTTTGCTTTTTGAGATGACTAATTTTATAATTATTAATAGAGACATGAATATAAAGACAATGTATGAAAATTTAACTGCCGTTGCAAAATATATCCCGGATGTCGTTCAGAATAAAATTACAACCGATATTGAGCGCAATAGATTAATAATATACCCTGAAAATAGATTAATAATATTGTTTGAGGTTACTAAATTAGATATATCTTCAACAAAAATAAGAAATAATTTTAAAAAAAAATTATCTAATCGTTTCCTCTTGCCAAATGATATAATTGAATATATAATAAACAAAAATATATATATATAATTCGATTAATTAAAATTATATGTAAAAATTCTTATATACTAAATAAATAACAAGATACACAATACAAAATAATAATAAAAAATAAAATCCGTGAATTCAATTAGATTAGAAAATATTGAAAGTAATATTGAAAGTAATAAAAAAATCCTCAGGAAAAAATTTAAAAGGACTAATAAAGAAATAAGAGCGGTTATAAATTATCTATCCGATAAGAATGCAAAAAATATTATAGTTCTTGATATTAG
>JAKACI010000062.1 GCA_021821565.1 bacterium
CCGTTTATCATGATACCGAAAGCGACGGCTATAGCGCCTGAAAAGGTAGGAATATATATATTGTTTTTAACAATAATGATTGAGATAATAATCGTTAAAACAGATACAATATTGATAAAAATAAATTGTCCGCTAATCATAATTTGTTAATTATATCACAGGATTTAGAACTATATATAAAAAAGCTAAAACTATTTCAAATCGAGGAATTTATGCAGTTGTAGTCCTATTTTAACATTGAGCCTGTCAGATAAAATTTTTTCGGCTAAAATATGCGATGAAAATTTATTTTCGGCGACATCTACAGCGCTGAATATTATTTTTTCCGTTTTAATAATTTTTCTGTTTACATTTATAAAATTTTTAGCAAATTTATAATCTGCAGTGTTTCCTATAATAAATTTTAATTCATCGTTTTTATTGATAAAATTTAAATTTTCGTAATTGTTACAATCTTCAAATCCGCTTGACGGACATTTTATATCCATTATTTTTACAACTTTATCCGGAACATTTTTAAGACTCAATGTGCCGTTTGTTTCAAGTAAAACAGTGTATTTCAAATTTAAAAGTCTATTCATTAATTCATAAACGCCGCCCTGAATTAACGGTTCGCCGCCCGTTATTTCCACTAATTTTATATTTTCGCCGTATTTTATTATTTCATTTATGATATCGCCGATATGAATTAGTTTTGCATTTTTATCGGTTAAAGCTTCTTTTGTATCGCAGTATGAACATTTAATATTGCACCCTGCAAGTCTCATAAAAAAACAGGGGTAACCTGCAAATGAGGATTCTCCCTGAATACTGTAAAAAATATCGTTTATTTTTAAAAAAAAATTATTATTATTTATTATTTTACTCATCATTTAAGTAAGATTTTAACCAATTTATTTTTCACTAAAAAGCTCGTATTTTTTCATTTTAGTTCTTAGCTGTTTTCTGGATATGCCGAGAGAAATAGCGGTTTTTGTCTGATTATAATTATATTTTTCAAGCGCCTTGATTATAAGCTCTTTTTCTACCGAATCCAAATTTAAATCATAATCGCAAAAATTATTTAGCGGCATAAAAGAAATAGATGAGGTTTTATCGGTTTTTTTTAAATAATTCGGTAAATTATCTACTTCAATGGAATCAAAAGGGGTAACAATAACGGACCTTTCTATTATATTTTCAAGTTCCCTGACATTACCGGGAAAATTATAATGTATTAAAATGTCTTCGACATCTTTTGATATATTAACTATATTCTTTTTATTCTCCGCATTGAATTTTTTTATAAAATAATATACCATCGGCATTATGTCGTCTTTTCTTTCCCTGAGCGGAGGAACTTTAATATGAAATACATTTATTCTATAAAATAAGTCTTCTCTAAATTTATTTTGCAATACGGCATTTTCTATATCAATATTCGTAGCGCTTACAATTCTGGCGGTTAGTTTAATAATAGAATTTGAACCTATCATTGAAAACTCGCGTTCCTGCAGTATTCTTAATAATTTAGACTGAACAGCTATCGGCATTTCTCCAATCTCGTCTAAAAATAGCGTTCCGTTTGACGCAAGTTCAAATTTTCCTTTTTGCGTGCTTACGGCATTTGTGAATGACCCTTTTTCATGACCGAAAAGTTCATTTTCTATTAAACTATCGGGGTATGCGTTAATATTAATCCCGACAAAGGCTCCTTGCCTTTCCGATATTTCATGAATAATTTTTGCTATCAATTCTTTGCCTGTTCCTGTTTCTCCTGTTATTAAAACATTGGAGGACGCTTTTGCGATCATTCCTATTTCTTTAATCAAATCTTCTATGATTTTAGATTTATAAATTAAATTAGTTTTAAATTTTGGTTTGTTTTCGTTATTATAGTTTTCCTTCTTGCTTAGCAAAATATTTATATTATTTATTAGACCGTCCATATCTATCGGTTTGCTAATAAAATCATCGGCGCCTATTTTCATTGCTTTAACAGCATCATCAATAAAACCGTTTGCCGTAATCATTATAAATATAACATTTTTATTAATTTTTCTTACACGGCTTAAAAAATCCAACCCGTTCATACCCGTCAATATTAAATCGCAAAGGATCACTTCATATTTCTTATTGTCTAATTTAGTAAGAGCAATCTCGGCGCTAATAGCCGTATCAACATTAAAACCGTTTTGTTCAAGATTTGAACCTACAGCTTTTAAAATATTTTTTTCGTCGTCAATAAGAAGTATTTTAGTCATAATTATAAAAATCTTAAATCAAATTAGATATTAAACATTAAATAATTATACCCCCGGAAGAACAACGGAAAAGACCGTAAACCCGTTTATTCTTTCAGCGGTAATTAATCCTTTATGTAAAAGCACGATTCTTGATGATATGGCAAGCCCTAAACCCGTTCCGTTTTTCTTAGTTGTAAAAAAAGGTTTAAATACATTATTGGTATTAAAATCTTTTATGCCTTCTCCGTTATCGGATATATTAATTAAAATTTTATTCTTTTCATTAATTACGGAACTTGTTATTTTTATTACAGGGCTATCTATATTGCTTACGGCGTCTATTGCATTAATAAGCAAATTAATTATGACCTGTTTTAATAGTTCTTTATCCCCTTTTATTAAACCGATAGAATTATCTAATTTTTTAATAATTTTTATGCTGATATTCTTTATTTCATAATTTAATATCCGGATTGATTCAATTATTATATCATTTAGATTAACATCGGTTAAATTTGGTTCTCTTTGTTTTGCAAAATGCATAAAACCTACTGTCATGTTATTAAGTCTTTTTAATTCTTCTTCAATAATGTTAATAAATTCCAGTAAATTTTTATCTTTAATATGAAGGTTGTTTTTTATATATTTGTTGCTGGAATTAATCACATAAACTGCATTTTTAACTTCATGCGCTACCATGCCGGACATTTCTCCCATCTGCGCCATACAATTTAATTCTTCCCTTTCTTTACTGATTAAATCTATCTTGTCAATATACCCCTTAATATTTTTAATCATAAAATTAAAAATATTAACTAAACTTCCAATTTCATCTTTAGAACTTGATTGTATATGAACGGAATAATCTCCGTTAGACACTTTTACCATCTTGCTTTCAAGCTCTAAAAGAGGTCTTGTCACTTTGGATATTATAAAATAAAATATAATAAGACCTATGCATATAAATATCAGACTTATAAGATAAAACCTTGCCGCAACCCAAAAAACCCTCAGTTTTATTTGCTGCAATTCTTTTTTTAAATTAAATTTTATATAAACTTTTCCTATAATTTTGTTGTTGAGTTTTATCGTTCTCGGACTAATACTTTTTATTAATTTTTTATTATATAAGCCAAAATTAAGCTGACGCTTTATATTTAGATTGTTGTTTTTTAATACGTAAAAATATATATATTTAATATAACTGTTTTTGTTAGCTTCGTAAAAAATACTTTTTAAGGACTCAATATTTTTATGCAATAATGAAAATTTTAATTGCGATACAAGCATATTTTTATGCAATTTATTTCTTAAAGAATTTCTGTAAACAAGCGTAGCATAAATTGTATATAAAGCAACGGAATTAACGGTAATTATTGTAAAAAATAAGACGACAAAAGCTGAAAAAAGGAGTTTTGTCCTTAAACTTCTTTTGTTTATAAATTTAAACATATGTTATGTAATTTTATGTAAAGTGCTTATTTACTGGGGTTTTTTGATGGGGTGGATGACAGGGCTTGAACCTGCGACAACCGGAGTCACAATCCGATAACTGTATTATATAACTTATTAATTTAATTAACGATTTAGCTTTACAAAAAATGCTATGCGGTAAATTCTGTGCCAATGTCATCCTGTTTATTGTTATTGTTCCTCTTTTTTACATCCAATTAAAATTAAAACTTAAAATTAAAACCCGCAATTTTATTATAATATTTTAATTATATATTATAATTCTATATTTTAAAACTATTTTTATTATATGCATATAATTTTAATTTCCATCAAATTTCCACAAAGCAAACTTAAAAACGTAAAAATAATTTTAAATATTTTATTTTAATGTTTGATTAAACAATTCACTATTCCAAATATTTTAAGCATTTCGCTTATTGCAGTCACCATAAATGCACTTCCGAGAATTATATACATAATTGAATGTCTCATATTTTGTGCTAATTTTGCAAAATAATAACCTAAAGGAAGCGTAATCATCCCAATAATTAAAGCTGCGACTATATCAACTCTTCCTGACGACAAATAAGCTCCCGCACCGCTTACAGCAGACATAAACATTGCCAGCGTTGCTGTTCCTATCATTTTCTTTATGTTTATTGAAAAAAATATCATTATTATTGCTATAAATATAATTCCGCCGCCTACGCCTAAAATTCCCGTGAGAATGCCAACTATCATACTCATAAATAGCACAATTGCAAAGCTGAAAAAATTTAGCGGAACTTTTTTTTATTTTCTAAATGATTTTTTATTTTACTCCTTTTGAAAGAGACATAAGTCATATATAAAACAAATATAATGAATAATAGTTCAAGCATTTTTTCAGAGGTTATGAAAGCGATGCGTGCTCCGATTTGGGCGCCTATTATTGCTCCGGTGCCAAGAAGCAAAGATAGTTTTACATCCAGATTTTTATGCTTTAAATAGATTATCGTTACAGGGACGGTGGTAATTATATCCACCAACAAACTTGATCCGACAGATTCTTTAAATGTCAAACCTAACAATGAAAGCGCAGGGACAACTATTAATACAGCGCTGGCACCGGTAATTCCCGTCAAGGCCCCAACAATTACGCCAATAATCAACAATAAAATTATAAACATGGTTAATATTATGACTTTATAATATCCTCTCCCGCGTTAAACTAAATTTTTTCACCTGTTTTTAGAATTATTGCTACAATATAATATGCAGTTCCAACTTAAATAGCGTTAAACTAACTAAATAGCTTTAAACTCTTTTTCCGCTCCAGCGCTTGAAATAAAAATATCTTGAGCATGCTTTTTTATATCAATAGTCATGTTTTTAGATAATAGTATCATAAATTTAAGTCCGTGCATCACTTCAGGGTCTTTTGTAAGCGATAATAACGACAGAACGCCGCCTTTTTGATATTTTTCTTCTTTTGATTCATTAATTGTTTCCGTTGTTGAACGATTTATAGACTTAACAAATTCTTTCACATTAATTTGAGTCATAAGAGCTTCTAACATTGCCTGAGCTGTATTCACAATCCTGTCAATAAGCCCGTCGGTGAACATTCTTCTTGCTCCTGCCGCTGCATTGGCAAGTTCGACTAAATCGTCTAATGTGCCGTTGTCAATAAATCCTTGACCCGTGTCTAAAAGCGGTCTTATATTATATTGTAGCATCAACTCCGTAAGCTCCGCTAATTTCTCGGCAGTCCCTGCCATTCGTTCAATCATCGCATCCGTCGTTCCTTTGTTAAATCCTGCGACAAAATCGCCCATTTCCTTAAGAGTTTGAAGCGTGCCTGATCTTTCGAGCTCGTCAATCTTTTCAAGCGAAGATTCTATAGACTTTGATATTTGATGTGTTTTTTTAACAAGCCCCGTTATATTTTCATCGCTAAAGACATCCGCCAGCTCCGCCAATTTCTCGGCAGTCCCTGCCATACGTTCAATCATCGCATCCGTCGTTCCTTTGTTAAATCCTGCGACAAAATCACCCATTTCCTTAAGAGTTTGAAGCGTGCCGGATATTTCGAGTTCGTCAATCTTTTCAATGCCTTTTTTCATACTTTCAGATTTTTCGCCGACAGTTTTAATCATAGAAAGCTGCTCTTCACCGGAAAAACTATCCATAATGGAAAGACCTGCAGTAATATTATCAGCCACCCTTTGAACTATCGCATCCGTTGCTCCTTCCTTCTGAGCTTGAAGCATCGCGCTAAATTCATCTAGAGTGTCCAACCTGTCAATAATATTTAATAAATGTTCAAGTGCTTGTGGCTTTTCCGTGAGTTTTTTTGTCAGGGCGGCAGCAATATCTATTTTTTCGTTTTCAGCCATAATTTGCCTCCTATTTTAATATATTGTAAACTGTTAATTAAAGAATACCCATCGGCGTTAGCCAGTAAACTTTGTTGTAAGTTAGTTTAAACCAATGAATCAAAGCTGACGGAGTTACGGGGTTCGGCGGAGTATTGTAATCAAACATAATATATGTAGCTTTTGTCATGCTTGTTTCTATAAAGCAGAAAACTTTACCGTCATACCTGAAAGGCGTAAGACCTTCTCTTAACTCGGAAGCGATATTTTCTACAATAACATCGGATTCGAAATGAGCTGTAGAACCTGCTTTACTTATCGGCAGATTTGTCGTATCACCTACAACATATACATTGCTGCTTCCTTCCATTTTTAATGTATATCTGTCCGTGGGTATAAATCCGTTTTGACCCAGCCCGGAATCTTCTATTACCTGAGCGCCTTTATGAGGAGGAATAGTAATTAAGATATCGTATTTTAAAGATACTCCTTCTAAGCTTGTTATTGTTTTTTTATTGGCGTCAACTGCCTTCATATTAAACAGTGTTTCTGATTTAATGCCGTGTTTTGGAAATGTTTTTGCCGCAAAATTAGCTACGGATTCTAATCCGTGCAATCTTCCTATAGGATATGTATAAGTATACTCAACTTTGTCTCTTATTCCTTTTTGCTTAAACCAATCATCAAGCATATATGTAACTTCCAAAGGAGCAACGGGACATTTGTGCGGAAGACCGATAGCAAGAACTATTTTGCCGCCTTTAAAATTCATAATCTCGTGCCTTAATTTAAGACATGCGTCTAATTCGTAAAACCAGTGTCCGCCTTCTCTTAAGCCCGGAATCAATTCAGGCGCAGGTCTTGAACCTGTAGCAATAACCAATATGTCATAATTTAAAACCGCGCCGTTTTTTAAATGAACCTCATTTTTGTCTTTGTCAATTTTAACGGCAGGATTAAGATGCAGTTCTACCATGGGGTCAAGAAGATCTATTTCATTTCTTGTAAGTTCCTTTTGATTTTTTAACCCTAAAAGCATATAAAGCAAACCCGGCTGATAAAAATGAACAGGATTATCTGAAACAATTTCAATAACAACTTCACCTTTCTTTAATTCATCCCTCATCTTTTTAGCAAGAAGATTTGCTATGATAGTCCCGCCAACTCCTCCCCCTACTATTACAACTCTTTTTGACATAACGGCCTCCTTTTCTTTTATGATTTTAAATTAGTAATATTATAAGCTGCTATAGTTTTTTAAAATTAGTTTTTTAAAACTGCTTTCCATACCGACGGTTATTAAAATAATCACAAAATCACATATCTTTTATTTTTTTGGCAAATATTCTCCAGTATTTATCTTCTTCTATAACTCCCAAAAACTCCTGATTAACTTTTTTTAGCCATTCAGGAACATCTTTAGCAGTTCCCGAATCTACGGATAAAACCTCTATAACCGCGCCTACCGGCTGCTGCCTCATTTCTTTAATTAATTCCATTAACGGTCCTGGACAGTATGTTCCTCTTGCATCTACTACAACGTCAGGTTTAATGTCTTTTAAATCTAAGTTTGCCATTTAAAAAATCCTCTTTAAGGTTTTATATTTAAAAAATTAAAATTTATAAGTACAATTATAAGACTTGGGGGATTAACAATTTTAAAACCAAAATTTTATATTGAAAATGTTATAAAAAATGATAAGATTTCATATTTTAGCAATATAATTAAAAAGTAATTGTCTTAGCTCCTTCCATAATGCCGAGAAAAGCCGCAAGTCCAAGATGATCATCTATAATATCTAAAAGGTCTTCTTTTTTTAAATCCAGCAAATCCATTACCATGGAGCAGGCATAAATTTTTAATCCTCCGAACATTTTTGCCTGATATAACATATCGTAAAACATTTGCGCTT
>JAKACI010000063.1 GCA_021821565.1 bacterium
CTGCAGCTGCAAAAATTTATAGTTTTAAATTATTTACTTTAAATACAAAACATTATCCAATGCTGCATAAAGAGGATATTTTAATAAAATTAAAACATTGAAGGATGCTGCTCCTTATATATTTTTTGGCTTTTATGATAAAGCACTGATAAAGCATTCATGCAATTTTTAAAACTATACCCGCCGCCTGTTATAATATTTCTGTATGTTTGAACAGGTTCAAGAAGAGTTCCGTATAATTTGGCAAGATGCCTAAAATTATCTCCAATATTTTTTTTCCAGCGCATCGGTTTTTCCGGAATACGAGGAGCGATAGCGGCAACAAGGGTTTGATTGCAGTTAAATACTTCGACTTTTGCCTTTTTTATATGAGACTTATAGTATTTTAACGAATATATATGCTTAGGTTTTGGCTTAGCTGCACAGCCTGATAAAAAAACGGAAAAAGTAATTATTATAAAAGAAAAAACAAAAAAATATATTATTTTCTTAAAATTATTTGAATAGTACATAGTAATTTAAAATCCTCTAATAATATTTATTAAGTTTATTAAAATAAAAAGATTCATTGCTCACTTGTCGCGTAATGACGTGGAATTACGTTATAAACGATAAACTAAACCAGTATAGCAATAAAACATTCTAATAAATATTGCCGTTAATTTGGGAACGCTCTATTGTAAGCATAAAATTTATTATTTTATCTAAAATTTTTGTGGAAATATCTAAAAACATAACCCCTGTTCTATATTTTCCATTTATATTTATATAAGTTGAATGCATAATTTTTATATCTAATTTAAAATCATTGTTTTCAAGTTTTATTATAACGTTTTTAAAAACAATGCCTTGTTTAAATTTAATATCGCTATCAAAAGCAAGACCATCCGCACTCAAATCATAAACTTTATAGAATAAAATATTTTTATTGTATAAAAAACTAATATAGACTGCATCGGTATCATCGGTTGAAACTCTTAACGCCTTCCTTTTTTCAATAAATATAATTTCTTCAGGTTTATTTATCTCAAAATTATAATCATTATTATCTATAGATATGGTATTTATATAATTAGTTAAAAAATATCTTTCGAAAATATCATCGTCATTTCCGATACCAATCTTTAAAAATTTTGATGATATAATATTTTTATTGCCTTCAAAAGGCATAAGAGAATCTATTATTATAGACTTTTTTGTAGTTTCTATTAAATAAGATTTAAAATATTCTTCACTTGGATATAAAACAATAAATATATTTTTTCTAGAAATTAAAACATTATTTAAAATTTGGTCAATTATTTCCGGTTTATTAATTTTTAAAAGCTGAACTTTTGCGTTACCGGAACCTATATTATCATCCATTAAATTAATTATAATATTCTTTTCGGTTAATCTTAGTTATATTTTTTAATTATATGAATATGATTACTATTTTTTTAAGCATTTTTAAATTTATTTACTTTATATATATAAGATATTATATAATAAAAACCTGCAAAATACAATAAAGTTGAGTTTCTCAAGATTGCCGATAGAGATTGTTAAAATAGCTTTAAAGTTATATAAATACCGGATTCCCGCTTTCGCGGGAATGACACCCTTTGGGTGAAAACTTAAATACCCGCAAAGTCATTCCCGCCTACGCTTGAATCCAGAAAAATAATTTTCTAGATTCAAGCGTAGGCGGGAAAGTTCCTAAGATAGAAACGCACGCCGTTTCTGTTCACGAGGCTGTAAGTCAATAGCGAAGCAGCCATTCAGAATAAAATTTTCTATCGGCAATTTTGGGAATTGTAGAAAACGGTCATTGCCCAATTTTATATATTGTTAATAATATTATATATTAATTCTGAGGCATTAATGGAAAATTCAAAATCAAAATCCGAAAAATTGTTATCTATTTGACGTTCTGGTCCTTTAAATTTAAATAAACTCGCCTCATTTTTGCTATACATATTATCATGCCTATGTTTGCTATAATCATGGTCAGCGTTTTTGTTAATATTTTTAGCTTCATTAATAACAATGCTATCCAAGTTTATAGACTTAAACATTTTATTTTTTCCAAGGTGCAATAAACTTACTAAAGATTCTATAAAATAATCAGATTTTTTTTCTATTTGCTTAATCTTTTCATTTATCTTATCATTTTTATCATTTATATTTATATTGCCATAACCTTGCATATTTTGCATATTCATATGCTGAGTATCTCGTAATTTCCGTAATTCATCTTGCAAATTAAATAATTCGTCTATATTGTCAATCTGATCTTTTAAATCTTCAAATCTTGTAATAAGAATAGGGCACTCTGAATTTGTAAATAAAAGAATATTCTTAATTGCGGAAATATTGTCGCTGTTTTTAAATAATTCTAAGATATTTTGATTATAATCTTTAAACAAATAATTTAATTTATCTTTATCGGTTTTATTTTTACTTGAATGTTTATTTGAATTGATTTGGGAAATAAAAATTAAACATTGCCATAAATCAAGAAAAGTCTTGACGGGTTCAATTTGTTTATTTTCATATACTATAAGATAAGATGAGATTAATTCTTTAATATTTTTCATTATATAAAACTCCTTTACGCAATATAGTTTATGATTATTTTTTATAATTAATTTATGTGCATATTTTTTATTATAGCTGATACATTGTGTTATTTTATAATATTAATTTAGGAGTCTATTTATAATATTTAGTATTTATTTTATTTTAATTAAATTAATTTAAATTATTTATTTTATTATTTTATTTTATAAGCCCCCGCCTTTAGGCGTGGGGTCTATGACCTGAACTCAGGCTTTAGTGTCTCAGCAGGGAGCGTCATCGGCTTTTACCTTATTCTCGCCAAACGTATATTTTACAGCATTGAGTTTATTATTTTCAAACTGTCCGCCGGCATCGCATGCGCTAACATTTACCGCAGCCGCAGGCAAAACGGATGAAAACGGAGTAGATAAATTTGAGGAAACCGATGAAACTGATGAATTCCCGTTTTCAGCAGCGGCAGCAGGCATGTAAAAAGCTTGATTCTTATTATTATAAACATTGAATATTACGCCTGCGTAATAAGGACATTTTTCTTTTCTGCATCCGTGAGGATGTAATTTGACAAAACCGCATTTAATTTCAAAATCTTTATCTGCAAGAACTTCTCCAAAATCTTGATAAATACAGGAGATAATAATTTCAATAGCTTTAAACATATATGCTTTACAGCATGAAGGTCCTGTAAGCTCGTAAATCGCGTTTGAAACGGTAGAGGTTAAACCCATTGTAATTTTTTGCTCTATATCTTTGCCGCAAACCGCTCCTGTTAGAATAGAATAAATTACCCCGCATGCAGGGACGATTCCGCATACCCCGCTTAATCCGCAATATCCTCCTACAGCCTGTTTCGATAATCTGAAAAAAGCCTCTTCTATATCCTCATTGCCTATATTAAAAAGTTTTTTGTTTTTTAAACTTGCAAGAATTGAACCCGTCAAAATATAGCAATGATGACATCCCAGCATTGGTATATTTTGATTTTCTAATATAGAAAATACAATTTCAAAAGGATTTTCGGCAGCAGTATTTATAACAAATTCTTTAATATAATTAATTGAAGAAATATTATGGCAGTCATCGCAGACATAATGAGATTCGTCATTTGCGCAGACGATATTTGACTTTTCTTTTTTCCCGCAGTAAAAACAGGTCAATTCCTCGGAAGATTGCAGATATCGCAATTTACTTCCGCATATCAGACAATTTGAAACGTGGCTGTTATGGTTATCGCAAGAATCTTCAATTTTATTAATTTCATTCATAGTTATTATTATATATGCCAATATTCAAAAAATCAATCTAAAGAAAAGCTGACCGCAGTCGTGCATAATACGGCGATAAGTATTCATTTAATTCTTTTTTATAGTTTCTCCAAATAGGCATAAATTTATCCATATAACAAGTAAATGTCTTATTATGGTTTTTTTCTAATAAATGGGTTAATTCATGCGCCACTATATATTCAATGCAATAATGAGGCTTTTTAATAAGTTCGGGGTTGATCCAAATCCTTTTATTCTCAGGATTGCAGGAGCCCCATTTCGTCTTCATTTTCCTTATTTTCCATTCTTTTATAGAAACACCGATTATTTTCTGCCATTTGTCAAAAATATCGGGGAGTTCTTTTTTTAGTTCTTCTCTCTATACAATTATCTAAATAAAGTTTATTTTTAATTTTATTTTATAATTCATTCAATATATTTATTTAATTTTAGCAGTTCACCTATAGAAATAAAACAAACATCCGTATTATTAACATTTAATAATGTGTTTAATTCTAAGTTTACTATAAATGCCTTTTTTGGCGCATATTTGCCTATAAAACTCCTCATAGACGCTTCTAATTTAGGCATTTTATATTTTTTATATTTAACTTCTATCGGGATAATTTCCCTGCCGAAATCTAATACGAAATCAACCTCCGCTTTATCTAACGTCCTCCAGAAATGGATACTTCCGTTTGTAAATTTAATTTTTTCTTTAATAATATTTAAAACTAAATTTTCAAAAACATGTCCGAAGTCGGCATTGTTGCCGAATAAATTTATACTAAAATTTCTCAAACCGATATCATAAAAATAATAAACAGGCGATTTAACGATTTCTTTTGAAGAATTTTTAAAATAGGGCATCACTTTTTGCAAAATAAACGTCTTTTCGGCATAAAAAAGATAATTTTTTAACGTTTGAACGGAAATATTTATTTCAGACGCAATATTAGAATAGTTCGTCAGATTTCCCAGCCTGCCTGCAAGAATTTTTATTAAATCGGAAAACGCGTCTATTCTTTCAACCTTTAATAAATAAGAAATATCTTTTTCTAAATAACTATGAAAAATATCGTTGATAACAAAAATTTTTTCCCTTTGTTCTTTTTCTAGTACAACTCTCGGGTATCCTCCAAAATTGAGATACTCAGCCAGATAAATATTTATTAATTCATGTTCTAATTCAAAAAAGGCTGCTAAATCGTCATCATATTTATAATCTGTTTTAAAATTTACAAATTCGTCAAAAGAAACAGTGCCCAGCTCAAATATTCTTTTTCTGCCTACTAATGATTCATGGATTTTTTCTTTTAATTCAAGACTGCCTGAACCGGAAACTATAAGTTTATGCGGAAGATTCATATCGTATAATCCTTTTAAAAAAATGCCCGCATCATTTTTTCTCTGAATCTCATCTATAAATATGTAACCCTTCTTGTCTCCAAATTCAAGTTCTATTTTTTTTAACAGCATATGCTGCGAAGAAAAATAATTTTTATCCATTTCGCTGTCTAAATTTAAAAACAGCGTTCGCTTTCCGTCTTTTTCAAGCTCGGATTTCAATAAATTCATTAAAGTTGTTTTGCCGGATTGTCTTGGACCTGTTAGCAGAGAAATCTCTTTTTTCTCGGCGTGGGAAAGCAGGTCTTTATATATATTTCTTTTAATTAGCTTCATGCTTTCATTTTAACCCGATAATTCAGAAAGTCAAGTGTAAATATACTGATTTTTAACCCTTATTTTTTGGACTTTCCGAAGGCTAATAATAAACCTGATAATATATCTATAGGTTCGGGCGGGCAGCCTTTTATCAGAATATCAACGCGCAGCTTATCTCCGATACCGTCTAATGTGGCATAGCTGTCTTTAAATACTCCTCCGTCCATAGCGCAATCGCCTATAGCAACGACAAATTTCGGATAGGGAATATTCTCGTATGTTTTTAGCAATGCCGAATACATATTTCTTGTAACGCATCCCGCGACCATCAAAACATCGGCGTGTTTTGGAGCCGCCACAAACTTAAATCCGAATCTTTCCATATCGTAATACGGATTGGTAAGGGCTGCCAGTTCATGAAGACAGGCGTTGCAGCTTCCTGAATCAACAAACCTTATAGAGATATTGTTGATAAAATGTTTATTTTCTGATTTATTCAGTAATTTATTTTTTAGTTCTTCATTAAATAAAACGATATTATCTTTTTTAATATCTTCTATATTTATTTTTTTAGTTTTTATTCCTTCTTTTATTCTTGTTTTTATAATATTGAACATAAAATTTTTCTTCCGTATATTTTATTTTTATATTATTATTATTAAAAATAGTTCATCATAAATCATTTCCTGCATAGCTTAAATTTAAACTTTTATTTACTATAGGAAAATCGGCTATTATATCTCCTATAACCGCAAATTCTATTAACTGCCAGTTATGAAAAGAAGGGTCTCTTATTTTCCACCTCGCAATTTTTAACTCTTTATCAATTTCAACAAAATGCATAATATTGCCTCTCTGGCTTTCGCAGTATCCTAATGCCCATAAATAGCGATTGTCAGGGTTAGATGATTTAAACGTGGTTGCGTTATTGTTCTTCATATTCATATTTATAGTTGACATTGCCTCGTCTGCCGGCGGCAGCTTGTCTAAACACTGCGTTATAATTGAAAAACTTTCTTCTATGTCGTAAAATCTTATTAAAAGCCTTGCAAAAACATCTCTGTTTTTTAAAACTTTTGAGTTAAAATGCAATTTATCATAAATCAGGTAAGGATGTTCTTTTCTGGTGTCTGACGGCACTCCCGACGCTCTTGCCGCGAAACCTAAAGCGCATAAATCTAAAATAGTTTCTTTGTTTATATATCCTGTTTCTTCAAACCTTTCGCCTATAGTTGATGAATTTAAAAGCATTTTTTTTAAATTCAGATAATGTTTTTTAAAATTATATAATTTTTCCTTCAAAACATTTTTTCTCAAGTTATCAATATTCCCGCAGGTATTTATTCCCCCAAGAGATAGGATGCCTTTATTAAATCTGCTTCCGGACAAATATTTGTTTAATTCCATAATATCTTCTTTTAGCACAAAAGTTTCCTGAGCGCCGAAACTGTATCCCGCATCCTGAAATAGCCAAGCAAAATCATTGATATTACACAATAATCTTTCTAATTCAGCATATATAGTTCTCAGATATAATGCGTTTTCAGGAATTTTTATATTTAAAATCTTTTCGGCTGCCGTCAAAAAAGCTAAAGAATGTGCCACGCAATGGTCTCCCGATATTTTTTCGGCTAAAGATAATGCCTCGCTTATTGTTTTACCCTCGGCAATTTTTTCTATCCCTCTATGCTTCCAAAAATGCCTTATTTCTAATTGCAGTATCGGTTCTCCCGACATGCTGAATCTAAAATGTCCCGGTTCAATGATACCTGCATGAACAGGTCCGACTAATATATTAAAAACCCCGTCTCCTTTAATGTCTTTATTATAATTATATTCGCCGTATTTTTTGAATTCCGGTCTGAAATTAAACGGATAGTCTTTCCTTAGAGGATGGTATTTTGAACAATTAAAAGTATTTTCACTCCGCTCGTATTTTTTATTATCGTTATTCTCGTTATCATCATCATTATAACTACCGACGGCGCCGGCGACATCTTTTTCTTTTCTAATCACTTTTTTATTAATTTCCGCATTAATTTTATTATCATGCATATTTTGGATATCCTGCGGATAATTTTCAGGAAACAGCATAAGCGGTCTGGGGTCGGGATGCCCTTCCGGAATTAATCCGAATAAATCTTTCATCTCTCTTTCGTACCAGTTTAAAGCCGGTATTTCTTCCGATAAAGATGGAAATGTCCCTCCCGTCTCCGTTTCAATAATTATGAACAAATCTATAGACGAATGAGAAAAAATATATCTTATTTTAAATTTATTGCCGTCATTTTTACTTTCATCGGCTGCAAAAGCCGATAATAAATAAAATTTTAAATCTTTAGAAAAATAAAGGCATATTTTTTTTAAATCTTTTAAGTT
>JAKACI010000064.1 GCA_021821565.1 bacterium
TCTTGATATTAGAAAAGTTTCCCAGCTTGCAGATTTTATCATTATTGCAAGCGGAACATCCGATAGGCAGGTTTCAGCTATTGCCGATAATGTTTTAACATCCGTAAAAAGAAAATCTATAGCAATTGATGGCATTGATACTTCAAGATGGGTTGCAATGGATTACGGCGATATGATAATACATATTTTTCTTGAACCTTACAGATCTTTTTATAATCTTGAAAATTTATGGCCTGATGCCAAAGAGCTTATTATAGAAGATAAAATTGAGTATTATTAAAATAAGCCCTGAATATTACAAATATTTTATGATAGTTTATATATAGATAGTTTATATATAATAGCATATTAATGATATACTCAAATTCAAATGATAATTATAATTTTGGATATGCGTTTCTGCATTATAAAATATTAATAATATACCAAATTTTAATAATATAAAAAAATAATTTTTAATATTATTAATTTATTAATTTAAAAATAGTAAAATAATAAAATAAGAACATAATATAAATAAAATAAAATTTATATGTATTTAATAGTCCTTTTTGTATTAATTTTAATACTTGTTGCTTTTTTTGAATATCTTTACGTTTTAAATCCGATAAAAATCCCGCTTCATTATCTCCCTGGAAGCCATAACGCAGTTGATTATTATTTAATTTTTTACATTTTTGCCGCTTTTTTAATAGGTATTCTGTTATTTCTTATTATTACTCTAATAAAAAATGTTACCGTTTATCTAAAAAATTTGGTAAAAAACAAAAAACAGTTTATTATTACGGAGATAGACAACTCAATAGACAAAGCCGAATATTTATATATTAAAGCCCAATATGATAAAGCAATCGATATTTTAAAAAAATACATGTCTAAATATGAAAATAGCATTAAAGCATATCTTTTATTGTTTAAAATATATAAACATAAAGGAGATTTTAAATCTGCCGAAACATTTATTAATAAAATACTTGAAATAGATGGAAATAATGTAAAGGCGCTTAATGAAGCCGGGAACTTATATAAACTTAATAAAAATTATGAAAAAGCTGCAACTTTTTTTAATAAGGCTGTTGAAAATGCTCCAGATAACCTATATGCGGTACTGCAGCTTAAAGATTTATACATAAAAAATTCAGAATGGAAAAACGCTTATAAAATGTCTAAACTTTTTTTAAGCCAATCTAAAGATAAAAATATTAATAAAAAGGAAGAAAGAGACCTGACGGGATTAAAATATGAATTTGGGAAATTTCTTCTTGAAAATGAAAATGATTTAGAAAGGTCTGCAAAAAGATTTAATCAAGTTATCTCTCAGGATAAATATTTTTGCAGGCGCATATATATCGCTCGGCGATATATTAATAAAAAAAGACAAAGCAAACGATGCGTTTAAACTATGGGAAAAAGCTTTTGTAAAAACAAATAGTTTTGCAATAATTATAAAAATGGAAGATACCGCAATTAAAATGAACAGTCCTCAGAATATAATCAAATTTTACCAGGAGCTTATATATAATAATCCTGAAAAATGGGAATACAGGTTGTTTTTTGCAAAATTTTATATGCGCATTGAAATGGTTGACGAAGCTATATCCAATCTCAAAACTATACCCGCTTCTATATTTAAAGATAACTCATTATATCTTTTGCTTGGTGAATGCTATTTAAAAAGAGGGAATACGGACGAAGCCGCATCTTCTTTCAGAAAGGCGTTAAAAAATCAGTATCCCGTAAAATTACCGTTCGTGTGCTCCAAATGTAATTACAGTTCATTGAATTATACAAGCTTATGTCCTTCTTGCTTTACTTGGAATACGATGAATATTAGATCAAATTCCTTATATGAATCTTTCACAAAAGAAGAACCGCAAAATATTTTTAATTTATCATAGTTTTATTATTAATAATAAAATTTCATAAAATTAACTGAGTTAGCGACTAATATAACTAAACAAGTAAGACAGCCAATCACCCCGCCCTTTCGGGCAGGGTTTGAGCCGTGAGGTTCAAGGGTAACAGCAATCATATTATAAATATAAATAATAATTTAATGAAAAAATATAAAAGCGCTGTTTTAATAATACTTGACGGATTCGGTTTATCTGATAAAATGTGTGGTAACGCAATAAAAAATGCAAAAACTGATTTTATAAACGAAATTTTTCAAAAATATCCTTTTACATCCTTAAAAGCTCACGGAAAAGACGTAGGGCTTCCTTACAATACTATGGGTAACTCGGAAGTCGGTCATTCGAATATAGGAGCAGGAAGAATATTAATACAGGATTTAACTAACATTAACGATGAAATAGAAAATGATACTTTAAAAAACAACTATATTTTATTGAATTTTTTAAATTCTATAAGACAGGGAAACGGAAGAATCCATTTAATGGGTTTGATTTCAGAAAGCGGAGTCCATGCCGAATTGAGCCATTTATTATATCTTATAAATTTTTTTTATGAAAATAATGCAAAAGAAATTTATATACATGGTTTTTTAGACGGCAGAGATTCACCGCCTAAAAGCTCTGAAACTTTTTTAAAAAAACTATTGAACGGCATTAAAAAAACCGGAGGAAAAGCATCGGTTTCAAGTTTAATCGGCCGTTTTTACGCTATGGACAGAGATACAAGATGGGATAGAACGCAAATTGCCTTTAATATGCTTACAAAGTTAGAAGGCGAAAAATATAATGATGTTTTTGAAGCAGTAAACGATAACTATTCACGAGGAATTACCGACGAATTTATAAAACCGTCTATAATAAAACAAAATAATTACGGAAAAGACGGCAGGATTAATACTGAAGACGGGGTTCTTTTTATAAATTTTAGAGCAGACAGAGCAAAAGAAATAACGGAAGCCCTTTTTTTAGAGGCATTTAATTTTTTTGACAGAGGTTCATTTAAACCGGTTAAAAATTTTATATCTATGACAAAATATGACGATTCCTTTAAAAACAAATATATAATTGAACCGCAAAATTACAAAAATATATTGGGTGAAGTAATTTCCGATAATAATCTAAAACAATTTAGAGTAGCAGAAACTGAAAAATATGCGCATGTAACTTATTTTTTCAATTGCGGGCGCGAAGAACCCTTTGAAAATGAGGACAGACTACTAATACCTTCTCCTAGAGAATATAGAACATATGATTTAATACCTGAAATGAGCGCTTATAAAATTAAAGATGCTTTAGTTGAAAAATTAAAACTTAATGAATATTCTTTATATGTTTGTAATTTTGCGAATTGCGACATGGTTGGACATACCGGAAATTACGATGCTGCAGTTAAAGCCGTAGAAACCGTTAATTTTGTCCTTAAAGAAATTATTCCCGTTATTTTAAAAAATGACGGGGTTTGCATAGTAACCTCAGACCATGGAAATGCCGAAACTATGATAGACGATGATAACGGCGCTCCGATGACGAACCATACTTTAAATCCTGTCCCGTTTTGTCTAATTTCAAATTATACAAATGAAATTCCGGAACTAAAACCGGGAAGATTATCCGATATAGCACCCACAATACTCAAACTTTTAGATATTAATATACCGGCGGAAATGACAGGGCGTGTTTTATGGGAGTAAAATATCAATATGGTATTAAAATCCTTTTATTCTTCTAATGAAAAAATTAGATTAGATATATTTCTAAAAAATAATTTAAATAATTTTACAAGGTCGTTCATTAAAAAATTAATTGAAGCAGGCAATGTATCAGTCAATAATTTAATAATAAAAAAACCTTCACTGATTATTAAAGCAGGCGCATTGATTTGCGTGGAAGAACCTGAAATAAAAAAAGATACATTGAAACCTTTTGATTTTCCTGTAGATATTATGTATGAAGATAATATGTTAGCGTTATAAATAAGCCTGCAGGCATTAGCGTGCATCCGTCTAGAGGAGAATATGAAAAAACCTTAGTTAACGCTTTAGTCGGTAAAATATCTAATCTTTCAGGTATAGGAGGCATTGAAAGACCGGGTATAGTTCACAGATTAGATAAAGACACGTCGGGAATTATGCTAATCGCAAAGAATGATGAATCGCATAATGCACTTGCAATGCAATTTAAAAATAGAATTATTAAAAAAACTTATATAGCTTTCGTTTATGGTGTTTTTCAGGAACGTGCGGGAAATATTGAAGGATTTATTGAAAGAGACCCTAAAAATAAAATTAAAATGAAATTATCAAAGACTGAGGGCAAACATTCGGCTACTTCATTTAAAACAATAAAAACTATAGACGGCATTATAAGTCTTTTAGAAATAAATCCTCTTACGGGCAGAACTCATCAGATCAGAGTTTCTATGTTAGAAACAGGTCACCCGATATTAGGAGATAAGGTTTATAAAAAAACCGAAATTAGAAATAAAAATGAATTCAAAAAATTTAACTTTATTGATAGACAAATGCTTCATGCATATAAAATTTCTTTTTTGCATCCAAAAACCGGTGAAATTATGATTTTTACTGCAAAGCCTCCGCAAGATATGGTATGGGGACTTAAAGATACCGAATATGATATGATATGATATGATATGATATTTTTAAATAAAAAATTTAATATTGATTATAATCTTGTTTTTGGTTTTGGAGACAAAAAAATTGATTTTCAAACAAAAAACATAAAGGAAAGATTTGATATTTTAAAAGAAATAAAATTAAATTATTGTATTACAAATGAAAACTATGCAAATATTACAGAATTGAATCAGGTTCACGGCAATACCGTTCTTTCTCTTGAAGAACGGGGTATTGAAAAATTTTCGGAAAAAATAGAACTATACGATGCAGACGGGATTTTCACATCTTTAAAAAATTACTTGCTGTGTATAAAAACTGCAGACTGCATACCTTTATTATTTTACGATAAAATTTCAAAAACTATAGGGGCTGTTCACTGCGGATGGCGCGGAACATATAACGGTATTTTAATTAACGCTAAAAATATGCTTGCAGGCTACTACAATTTAAATCTTGAAAATGTTATCGTAGTTATAGGTCCCGGAATTTGTAAAAATTGCTACACCGTTAAGGAAGATTTATATGAAAAATTTATAAATAAAAACATAAATTATAAAAATTATTTTAAAGCAAGGCAAATTAATACCAAAAATTATAATTATATATCTGAAAAGGTTGAAGAATATTTATTTGATTTAAAAGGTCTAATTTCAGATATTCTTTTAACTTTAGGATTTCGTGAAGAAAATATATACAATATAAATCTATGCAATTATGAAAACGAAAATTATTTTAGTTATCGGAAAAATAAAACTGATTCAAGGTTTGTTTCGTTTATCGGAAAATTATAATATCTTTAATCACCGTTAAAAATTTATTTTCTAGTTTCTATCTAATTTATAGACGACGGATACGCCGTCTAAATACCGACGGCTTTAAAGCGTACCTGCCTGCGCAGGAATGACACTAAACATACAATATATTATATATAGATTAATAATAGGAAATTAAAAAATTGTTAAAAATCGGTTTAACGGGTTCTATAGGCTCAGGTAAAACGACTGTTTTATCTTTTCTTAAAGAAGCAGGATTTCTTACGATAAATCTTGATGAACTATCAAAATCTTTATTAAAAAAAAATACTTGCGAATATAAAAAAACAGTTGATTTTTTCGGTAAAAACATTTTAAATAAAGATGAAGGCATTAACAGAAAAATTCTTGCGCAAATTGTTTTTTCAGATAAAATTAAAAAAAAAATTTTGGAAAGTATTATTTATCCTGCATTAAGAAAAAAAACTAAGGAAATTTTAGATTTAAATTGCAATTCAAAAATAGCCGTCATTGAAGGGGCTGTCATATTTGAATCAGGATTTTATCTAGAAATGGATAAAATTATTCTCGTTGTATGCGATTATTCAAAAAGATTGAAAAGAACTATCTTAAAATTTACATACGAAGATTTTATTAATCGGAATAAGTTTCAATTTAAGCAGCGTTATAAAATTTCTAAATCTCATTTTATAATTAATAATAGTTACGGTTTAAAATTTTTGAACCCTCAAATATGCTTATTAATAAACTTTCTTAACAATATTAATAATACTAATAATTGATATATTACCTGTAAAATCCTGTTATATACCTTTATATAACTCATATACTTTTCTATATAAGTTATATAAAGGTATATGAATATATAAATAAAATTAATTTTTTAAATCTAATTTTTAATTATAAAAATAATTATTTTGTCAAATATAATTACTATCCCAAAATTGTCGATAGAAAATTTATTTCAGACATTATTTAATTAAATACTTTATAAATCAATAAGGGGGCTATATATATGGAAAATAATAATATGAACAGCTGTGAGTATTCAGGTTTGAAATTTATTAAAGAACTTATGGAAGTAGTTAATCAAAATAAAACCCTGGAAGAAATTTTACATTTTGTAAACATCAATTTTGATTTTGTTTTTGGCGCCACGGCAATCATGTTTATGAGTATTAAAAACAACAAAGAAATTAAAGTGATAATTTCAAGAGGTATCTCTCACGAATACACCGTAAAAACTCAATCAGAACCATCAGAACCGCTTATTGAAATTCTAAATGGCAATGAATCTTTTTATACCGACTTTGAAAATATGCCTGAATTAAATAATATAAAAACAATAAATTTTGAGCATAAGAATATTAAAGAATTATATATTTGCCCATTAACCGTTCCTATTCCTTCAAAAACCGCTGCTATTTTAAAAAATAAGGATATTAAAGAATTATATATTTGTCCATTAACCGCTGAGCATAATAAAGATAATGAATCAATGAGCGTTATTGTCTATTCCGTAAACGGTTTTAAAAATTGTACGGACGGAAATAACGGCAAAAAAAATACTTTCGATATTATTTTTTCAATACTCTCATATATAATTAAGGCAAAAAAATGTGATGAAGCTATTATTGAATGCTCTAATTTTGATAACATATCCGGTCTTTATAATTTTAAATATTTTCATCAAAGATTATGTGAAAATATGCAAAAAATTAATTCTGGGAATGACATCATGTCAATTGCTTTAATATCGATTAATAAATTAAACGAATTCAATTCTATATTTGGACATGAAACTGGGGATACTGCTATAAATTATATAGGCGGCTCAATACAAAAATATATAAGGACATACGACGTTGCCGCGAGGTTCGGAAATAAAATCATTATATGCTTTTTAGATTTAAGTAAAATAGATACAAAAAAAATTATTGAAAATATATTTACGGAAGTTCAGGATTATTTTTTAAAACAAAATAATAACTTCCTATCTATGAATGCAGGAATTGCTCAGTATCCCGATGACGGCGGCACAGAAAGAATGGTAATTAATTCAGCAGAATCAAGAAGATTTGAAGCAAGAAGAAATTTAAAATGGAGTATAATTTAATTTAATTAATTAAGGATTAAGGAAAGAGGAAATTATGAATGTAAAAGAATTATCTACAAAAAAAATATCGGAGCTAATGATAATTGCGAAGGAGTATAGCATAGAAGGCGCATCCGGAATGCGCAAGCAGGATCTGATTTATGCGTTATTGCAAGCCGAAACCGAAAAAAATCAAACAGCTGAAAAAAATGGGTTAATAACAGGCGAAGGTGTACTTGAAATATTACCTGATCAGTATGGATTCCTCAGATCGTTAGAATCTAATTATCTTCATGGACCTGATGATATATACGTATCTCCTTCACAAATCAGAAGATTCGGCCTTAGAACAGGAGATACCGTCAGCGGAATAATAAGACCGCCTAAAGACAAT
>JAKACI010000065.1 GCA_021821565.1 bacterium
ATAAGCTAAGCTAAACTAAACTTAATTAAAAAATATAGTATAAAGTTAAGTTGAATTAAGTTAAGTTAAGTTAAATAAAAATGAATTAAATTAAAGTAAATAAAAATGAATTAGATAATTAATTAATAATTAGTATTAAATTAAATTAAATAAAATAAAATAAAATAAAATAAAATAAATATAATGAAATTAAAATAAATTAGATAATTAATAATAATTAAAAAATCAGGTAAATCTAAATTATGACCGAAGATTTTGAAACAATAAAAAGACTGCCACCTTATGTTTTTGCGGAGGTTAATAAAATTAAAGCGGAAGCGAGGAAAAAAGGGGAAGATATAATAGACCTCGGTATGGGAAATCCTGATTCGCCGACGCCTATGTATATAATTGAAAAATTGATAGAGGCATCTAAAAATCCGAAGAATCATCGGTATTCTGTGTCTAAGGGTATATATAAACTGAGAGTTGCTATATGTAATATGTATAAAAGAAATTACGATGTTGATTTAGATCCCGACAGTGAAGCTATTGTTACTATGGGTATCAAAGAAGGACTAAGCCATTTGATGCTTGCAACTATAAACAAGGGCGATGTAGCGTTCGTGCCTAGCCCGTCGTATCCGATACATGCTTATTCCGTTATTATCGCAGGCGGCGACATCAGAAGTATACCGCTTGTTCCCGGAGAAGATTTTTTTGAAAATCTGATGACCGCCTTAAAACAAACATGGCCAAAACCTAAAATGATTATATTGAGTTTTCCTCATAATCCTACGACTATAACCGTGGATATAGATTTTTTTGAAAAACTTGTAGATTTTGCTAAAGATAACGGCATTTATATTATCCATGACCATGCATATGCGGATCTTACCTTTGACGGATATAAATCTCCTAGTTTTCTTTCGGTAAAAGGAGCAAAAGATGTCGGAGTAGAATTTTTTACAATGTCAAAAAGTTATAGTATGGCAGGATTTAGAGTGGGGTTTGCTTTAGGCAATCAAACATTGATTAATGCTTTATCAAGAATAAAAAGCTATCTTGATTACGGTATGTTTCAGCCTATTCAAATAGCCTCTATTATTGCTTTAAATGAAGAATATAAATACAATGCGATAAATCAAATGGTTGAGCATTATAAAAAAAGGAGAGATGTTTTAATTGAAAGTTTCAATAATGCAGGGTGGCATATTGAAAAGCCGAAGGCTACAATGTTTGTCTGGGCTAAAATTCCGGAACATTTTTTAAGCGCAGGCATAGGTTCGCTAGAATTTTCTAAAATGCTATTAGAAAAAGGAAAGGTTGCAGTATCTCCCGGTATCGGTTTTGGGGAATACGGCGATCAATATGTCAGATTTGCTCTCGTAGAAAATGAAATGCGGATAAGACAGGCGGCTAAAGGAATAAAACATTTTTTGAACAGCCAATTAGATATAAATCATATTTAAACTAAACTGAATTAAATATTAAGCTTAAGATAAACTAAAACTAAATATTAAACTATTAAACTATGCTAAGTTAGATATTGGTAAACTAAGCTAAATATTAAGATAAGCTAAGCTAAACTAAACTTAATTAAATTAAATAAAAATTAGAAAGAATAAATATAATAAGCTAACACATAATAAACTAAAAACATAATATGCTAAGTTAATCATTTATAGAAAATAAACTATGGAAAATAATAAAATTAATATAGGGCTTTTAGGTTTTGGGACGGTAGGCGGCAGTTTTTACAGAATATTGGATATTCGCAAAAAAGAAATTGAAACAATGCTTTCTGCCGCCGTTAATATAAAAAAAATATTTACAAGAGGAAACAGAAATCCTTCGGCAGAAGACGCCGGGAATTTAATAGTTAACGACATAGACGATATTTTAAACGATAAAAGCATAGATGTAATAGTTGAACTTATGGGAGGAATTAATCCTGCAAAAGACTATATTGAAAAAGCTATTAAAAACGGAAAAAGCGTTATAACCGCAAATAAAGCGCTGCTCGCAGAACATGGGGAAGAAATTTTTAAATTATGCAAAAAACATAATGCGCATATAGGATTTGAAGCTGCCGTAGGAGGCGGGATTCCTATATTAAGGTCTATAAAAAACGGTCTTGCCGGAGATTCTATTATATCGGTATTTTCTATAATAAACGGAACATCTAACTATATTCTGTCTAAGATGACAAACGAGGGCGGAAAATTTGAAGATATTCTTAAAAAAGCACAGGAAAAAGGTTACGCTGAAGCCGACCCGTCATTTGACATAAATGGAACCGACAGCGCTCATAAATTAGTTATATTAGGCAGATTGGCGTTTTCGGCAAGCATATCTTTAAGCGATATTATAATTGAAGGAATAAAAGACATAAACGATATAGATATTTGTTTTGCTAAAGATCTCGGATATAAAATAAAACTTCTCGGTATCCTTAAGAATGACGATTCAAAAATAGAAATAAGAGTGCATCCTACCTTAATTCCCTTAGACAGCCTATTGTCAAAGGTGGACGGAGTGTTTAACGCATTTTTTTTGAATGCCAAATTTGCCGGTCCTATAAGTCTTACAGGTTACGGTGCGGGAGGTATGGCGACGGCAAGCGCGGTCATGGGAGATTTTATTGAAATAGCAGGAAAAATATTAAATAACGAAAAACATCAGGATATTTTTCTAAATGAAAGTTTAAATAAAATTCATATAAAAAGAAAAAGAGATATAATATCAAGATACTATTTAAGATTTTCCGCTATGGACAGACCCGGTGTTCTTGCTAAAATTTCTAAGATTTTAGGAGATAATTTGATCGGCATAAGCTCAATGATTCAGCAAGGCAGAAAAATAGACAGCGCCGTTCCTATTGTTATAACAACTCATGAAGCAAATGAAGAAGAACTGTTTAAAAGCATAGAATTATGTGATAAATTAGACATTATTCTTGCAAAAACTATGGTTTTAAGAATTGAAGACAATGTAAATTAGTATAATTATAATATATAATAATATTAAATTTAAATTAATTTAATCGGGAGTCAAACTTGCAATTGCAAAAATATGAAGGGGTTATTAAAAGATACCGCGAATTCTTGCCTCAGATAAATGATGAATTTATTATAAGCATACTTGAAGGAAATACTCCGCTTATAAAATCAAGGAATGTTTATAAAACGATAAATCCCGATATTGAAATTTATTTTAAATATGAAGGATTAAACCCTACAGGTTCTTTTAAGGACAGAGGGATGACCATGGCTGTTTCAAAAGCTGTCGCAGACGGATCCAGGGCAATAATATGCGCTTCTACAGGCAATACTTCTGCCGCAGCGGCAGCTTATGCCGCCAGAGCAGACATAAAATCATTCGTGCTTATTCCGGAAGGCAAAATTGCAATGGGGAAACTTTCGCAGGCACTTATGCACGGTTCTGTCGTTATGCAAATTCAAGGTAATTTTGACGAAGCTCTTGTTATAGCTAAGGAAATATCGGACGAATTTGAAGTAACATTAGTCAATTCAGTTAATCCTTACCGAATAGAAGGTCAGAAAACAGCAAGTTTTGAAATCGCCGACGAACTTGGAAAAGCTCCCGATTATCATATACTTCCTGTAGGTAATGCAGGTAATATCACTGCTTATTGGAACGGATACAAAGAATATTATCAAGCCGGAAAAATTAAAAATTTGCCTAAGATGCTCGGCTTTCAGGCTGCAGGAGCTGCGCCTATCGTATTAAATCATATAGTTAAAGAACCTCATACTATTGCTACCGCTATAAGAATCGGAAACCCTGCAAGCTGGCAAAATGCCGTTAAAGCAAAAGAAGAATCGGGAGGATTGATTGAAGCGGTGACGGATGAAGACCTTCTTGCTGCATACGCTTTATTGGCAAAGACTGAAGGAATATTCTGCGAGCCTGCTTCAGCTATAACATTAGCCGGTTTAATCAGGTTAAATAAACGAGGATTTTTTAAAAAAGACGATGTTTGTGTTTTGACGTTAACAGGACATGGACTAAAAGATCCGCAAAATGCTATAAAAATTTCAAAGGAGCCTGTCATTGTTCCATGTGATAAAAAATCTGTTTTAAAAGCAATGGAGCTTATATAAAAAAATTTTATATAAAAAAATTAAAGATAAAATAAACGGGAGAAATTGAAAAATATGGAAAAAGAAAAAAAATATATCATTTTGTGTCCGGACGGAATGGCGGATTTTCCCTTAACAGAGTTAAACAATAAATCTCCGCTTGATTTTGCGGCAACGCCTAATATGGATTATATTGCATCAAGCGGCATCGCCGGACTTGTCAAAACAATTCCTGACGATTGCCTTCCCGGAAGCGATATAGGTTCTCTGAGTATTTTAGGATACGACCCAGTCAAATATTACACAGGAAGGTCCCCCTTGGAAGCTATGAGCATGGGCATTGAACTTATCGGCAACGACGTTGCTTTCAGACTTAACCTTGTCAATATACTTAATGAAAACGGAAAAAGAATTATGCATGATTATTCCGGCGGACATATTACTACCGAAGAAGCAAAAAGCATATTGGAAACATTACAAAAAGAATTAGGCAGCAGCGATTTTCAATTTTATCCCGGTGTCAGTTACAGACATCTTATGGTCGCTAAAAATAATATTGATATAAAAGGTCTTCAGACCGTTGCTCCTCATGATATACCCGACTTACAAATAGACGAATACCTGCCGCACGGAAATTCATCAAGCGGTATTTTGCTAGAAATAATGAAAAAAGCAGAGGATATACTTAAAAATCACGATGTTAATAAAGCAAGAATAGCTTCCGGCAAACTTCCCGCGAATTCTATCTGGCTATGGGGGCAAGGACATAGACCAAGCATGCCGACTATGGAAGAGGAGCATGGAATAAAAGGCGCCGTTATATCCGCAGTAGATCTTGTTAAAGGAATAGGAAAATATGCGGGACTGAATTCAATAAATGTTCCCGGAGCCACGGGTTATCTTGATACAAATTATAAAGGCAAAGTTGAATACGGTTTAGATTCGCTAAATTCAGGAAATTTTGTATATATTCATGTGGAAGCTCCCGATGAAGCATCTCACGAGGGCAGCATTGAAAAAAAATTACAGGCGATACAAGATTTTGATAAATATATAGTCGGCGGCATTCTTGAAGGAGTTAAAAAATATCAAGATTTTATTATTATGATTTTGCCCGACCATTATAACCCCGTAAAATTAAAAAAACACTCTTCAGGACCTGTTCCTTTTTGCGCTTTTGCACCCTCAATGAAAGATACGCATTTTAAATATCATACATTTAATTTTTCTGAAAAAAATTCTCAAAACACTGGTTTATTTTTTGATTCAGGCGCGAAACTTTTTAAAAGTTTTTTAAATTCTTTTAATGAATTTTTATAAATAAGTGCATTAGATAAGTGTATTATTAAATCATATTATGATTATGATTATGATTATTTTAAAATTTTTAACAACAAATTTTATTTTTTAGTTGCTTTTAAAAAAATGTTTTATTAAAATAGAATCTTGGAATATTTAAATTTATTTTTGTTATGCTATTAATTAGGAGAACAAGTAATGAACGAAAATGTGTTTAAATGGAATCGTAAAACCTGTATTCCAGGAGAAGGGAGTTTTATTAAGCTAAAAGAGGATAAAACATTAGAGATACCCGATAATCCAATAATTTCCTATATTGAAGGAGACGGGATAGGTTTCGAAATTACCCCCGTAATGCACAAAGTTTTAAATAGCGCTATTAATAAAGCATATCATGGGTCAAAAGTCATTTATTGGGTTGAGGTATTAGCGGGAGATAAAGCCGAAAAGAACGGTTTAGAAAGAATGCCTGAAGAAACATTGGAAATTTTAAAACAGAGCGTTGTTTCTATAAAAGGTCCTTTAGGCACTCCTGTAGGCAAACCGGGAAAATCTCTTAATTCCATTCTAAGGCAATCTATGGACTTTTACTCGGCAATAAGACCGGTTTATTACTTAGGTCAGCCGTCTCCGATACCTGATGCGGGACGGGTAAACGTCACCGTTTTTAGAGAAAATTCGGACGATGTTTATATGGCGATAGAATATATGCCGAAATCAGACGGAGCAAAAAAAGTGCGCGAATTTTTTATTAATGAAATGAATGTTAAATCTGATGCTATTCCTGAAGATGCAGGCATTACCGTAAAGCCGATGAGCGAATTTAAAACCAAAAGACATACAAGAAAAGCCTTTAGATATGCCATAGAGAACAATAAAAAATCAATAGCGGTGGCAGGCAAAGGAAATATTATGAAGGCTACTGAAGGCGCTTTTATGAACTGGGCTTTTGAAGTAGCAAAAGAAGACGAATTTAAAGATAAAATATCAATAGAACATAATTGCGCTAACGATAAAATAAAACTTTCCAAAGTTATAACCGATCAAATGCTTATGCAGTTGGTTTTAAATCCTGACGCTTACGATGTTATAATTACCCAGAATCTGAACGGCGATTATATATCAGACCTTGCTTCCGCCCTTGTAGGCGGACCTGGTTTTGTTCCAAGCGGTAATATCGGCGATGGGTATGCTCTTTTTGAAAGTACGCATGGGGTCGGTATGGACATTGCAGGACAAGGCATAGCAAATCCGTTGTCAATTACTTTGTCCGGAGCCATGATGCTTGAATATATTGGTTTTAAAGAAGCTGCAGACTTAATACATAAAGCAGTAAGAAGTGTTATATCTCAATGCAAAGGCACAAAGGATATGTTCTCTGGATTTAAAAAAATGGGTAAAGAAGCGACTGAGCTTAATACTTCCGAGTTTGGCGAGGCTATTTTAGTTGAAATACAAAACTGTTGAAATAAAAGCTTTTAAAAGAAAAAACAATGTAACAAAATTTTGGGGGTAAATTATGAAATTAACAGTTAAACAGAAAGAAGATTTTCACTTTGTAGGTTCAGGCGAATCAGGGGAAATAAACATTGATGCCGCAGGGTATGTGGGCGGAAAAGGCAGAGGAATAAGACCCCCTGAACTTTTTCTTTATTCTATCGCCGGATGTATGGGTATCCATGTTTACGAAGCGCTTCATAAAAGCGGCAAGCATGTAGAAGATATTATTGTAGATACCGACAGTGAAAGAAAAGAAACTTCTCCGAAAGTTTTCACAAAGATTTCGCTGCATTTTACTATTAAAGCTAAAGAACTTACCCAGGAAGATGTTAAAAAAGCAATAGAGGAAGCTCTCAATAAGACATGCAGTATTGCTTATTTGATAAATCAGGTGGCTCCTATTTCATATTCCTTTAAGATAGAACAGTAAGATTCGTGATAGCAAACAATTATGGGGGTAAAATTATGGAGGGTAATAGATAATTATGTTTAAGAAAATTCTTATAGCAAATAGGGGAGAAATAGCCTGCAGGATTATAAGAGCGGCAAAAGAATTGGATATTTTGACGGCTGCAATATTTTCCGAAGTTGAACCGACGGCAAGGCATGTAAAAATGGCGGATGAAGCTTATATGATCGGAGCTAACCCTATGGATGCATATTTAAATTATGAACTTATTATTGATCTGGCTAAATCTATAGGAGCGGATGCAATTCACCCGGGGTATGGATTTTTGGCGGAAAATGCAGAATTTGCAAAAGCTGCCGAAGATAACGATATTACTTTTATTGGCCCTTCCTCGGAAGTTATTGCTTTAATGGGAGATAACGCGCGCTCCACGGCAGTTATGA
>JAKACI010000066.1 GCA_021821565.1 bacterium
TTTTCAATTTTCTTTTCTAAAAATTTTATTAAAACTTTGCTTAATAAGTATGAGGATAAATTATGAAAAAAATAACAATTAGAATTTCAGATGAACTATACGAAAAAATTAAAATTAATACAAAGAACGGTTTGTCACAGAATAAAAATATTGAGAATTTAATCAAAGCGGGAATGCAAAAAAAGTCAAATGAATTTAAAGAATTGATTGATTTTTTTAATAATAATTTTTTTAAGAAAGTGCATAAAGAGTTTAATGATTATCGTTATTTTCTTGTTAAAAATTTTAAAAATTACAATACCGACGGTAATAATAATTTCACAAATAATAATAACGATAAAAATGAAAAGATTGAAAATAAACTAAAAGGCGAAGCTTTTGCTGCTGAATTTTTCACTAAACTAAATACTAAAAAATAATTAAATGAGGATTAAAATTATGAGAAAAGATGTTGCGCTAATTAAAAAAAGAATTGCAGAATTAAACGTAGAAATTAAAAAAATAGAACAGGAAAAAATTATCAAAGCCGGCAAATTGACGCTTTCTATTTTTTCTAAAGAAGCCGACTTTACCGTCGAAAATTTGTCTATTTTAAAAACTAAATTATCAAGACTATTAATGATGGAGGATAAATAATTATGTCCCTATATTTTTTGTTTTTACAGTTTCTAAATAAAGCTGTAGTTCTATTTAATAAATATATGTTGATCGCCATCGTTGTAATCTTTTTCTATATTGTTTATATTTTCATCATCATGGGCGGCGGTAATGACAAAAAAGGGAAGCACGTGCGCGGAGCAAAATTAATTGACTTGACAAAAAAATCTTTAAATTTTAAAAGAATTTTTAAAAAAATAAAGCAAAAAAATAATGAGAGTATTTATCTCGGTGATGTAGAACTTCATCGCCAGGATGAGGATAAACAAAACATAATACTTGGTCGCCCCGGATCCGGTAAAACAACTATCTATAATGATATTATTCAAACATTAATTGATCGCGGAGAGAGAGGATTAATCTACGATGAAAAAAGTGCTTTTATTCAAAAATTTTACGATCCTTCTAAAGACTTAATCCTAAATATCGCCGACGCCCGATCATTAAATTGGACGCTTTCAAATGAAATTAACGACAAAGTAGATCTGGTTTCGATCGCCAAATCTTTAATTCCAGACCCGCCCGCCGGAGTAGAAACACACTGGAACGAAACCGCAAGAGCTATTTTTATTGCGGTAATGCGGACAGGAATTAAAAGCGGACACGCTAAAAATCAAGAAATTTTTAGGGGATTGTCTCAAAAAGTAGATGATATTAAAGTTTTACTCGAAGAAGTCGGAGCCCCCGAAGTCATTCATATAAGCAATTCTAAAAACGCATCCGATGTAATGTCCACGCTGATGACCTACATAAACTGGCTTGAATTTATCGAAGACGGCGATTTTAAAATAAAAGATTTTATTGACAATACCGATAAAAGATTTATTTTTATTGCAAACTCAAAAAAAATTAAAGACACTCAAAAGCCATTATTAACGCTGTTTATTGATTATTTTTCTAAAATTTTTTTATCATTGCCTGATAGTAACGACCGCCGCATGTATGTTTTATTAGATGAGTTTGGAACATTAAACAGGTTAGATTCTATCGTAGATATGCTAGTCACAGGACGTTCCAAAGGTTTACGCGTATTTTCTGGAATGCAGGCAGTCGGTCAAATAGATAACCTTTATAACGAAAATGTGCGTAATACAATTATCAATTGCTGCTCTAATATTATTTTGTTAGCGCAAAATGATCCCGCTACGGCAAAATTATGCAGTGAAATCGTCGGCAGTCCGGAAATTTGGGAGCAGTCCAAGAGTAACGATATGTCAGGCGGAGAATCCGAACAATCGCAAAAACAACTAAAAGCGCTTGTAATTCCAAACGAATTTCAAAATTTAGATAATTTAACCGCTTATGTTCGGATACTTAAAAATTGGCAGTTTACAAAAATCAAAAGAACAAATTATCCTGATAAAAATGAAGCCTTTATCTTAAAAGAAAAAATATTTCAATTATAAGAGGAGATTTAAAAATGGCAGGATCAGTAAGCACTCCATATCCTGAACAAGAATATTACAGTCAAGAAACCGGCGGCGTAGGCAAGGCGTGGGGTAAAGGCGCTGAAAAGTTTGGTTTCAAGATGGGAAACGAAGTCGGCGATCAAATAGTTAAAAATATGCGGGCAGGTATGAATCCCGCCGGCACAGAAACACTTGCCTATAATGCAGGCAGGGATAATCATCGCGATGCTTACGATATTCATTTTTCGCCGTCAAAAAGTGTTTCTATCGTTGCCGAACTCGGACCAAAAGAGTTAGCCGATAAAGCTTTACATGCGCATTATGCCGGCGTTCAAGCCGCCATGAAACACATAGAATCTAATTACGCCGCCTATAGAACTACAACGAATAATATCACGACTATTGAAAAGAGCGGAAACTTAACTGTTTTTCAATATACGCATCATACATCGCGATCGGTAAAAGAACAAGAACAATCAAAACAAAAAGCGCCTGATCCAAATTTAGGGACTCACAATCTGGTTGTTAATATGACTTTTGCAAAAGATAGTTCGGTTAAAGCGCTTGAATCTAAACCTATTTTTAAAGCGCAAAAAGAGATGAACGCCGTTTATACCGCCGCCGTCGCAAATGATTTAATTAAAAACGATGTAAAAATAAATTGGAAAGGTAATAGTTTTGAAATTGCAGGAGTATCTCAAGAATCAATTAAATTATTTTCTAAACGATCCGAAAAAATAGAAGCTAAAAAAGATGAGCTAAAAAAAGACACAACCTTAAGTAAAGATGCTATTTACAAAACGGCAAAGCTATCTACAAGAGCCGAAAAGGATATATCTAAAAATATAAACGAATTAAAAGCCGACTGGCAAAAACAACTAAAAGACCATAATATTGATCTCCATAAAGAATTAGCCGAAGGACAAAAAAATGGTCAGAATATAGATATTAAAAATACATCGGAAATAGCGGAAAGAGTTGTAAAATCAGCTATAAACGATCTAATTGATAAAGAATCATTGATAAAAAAAACCGATTTTAATGCATATGCTTTAAAATTAGGAAAGGGTGCGGTTGAGATTGCCGATATAGAAAAAGCCGTTAAAAATAATTCAGAAATTATTAAAACAAAATTAAATACCAATGAATTTTATACTACAGAATCTATGATTAAACTTGAAAGAGATATTGAAAATAATTTTAAAGCAGGGAAAGGTAAAGTCAGCGCTATAACTACCGATTTAGATTTTATTGTAGATAAAATAAAAGAAACAGAGATTAACAAAACAGATAAAAGCGGAAAAGAATTTAAATTTTCGCAAGAGCAGGTAAGCGCCATAAAAGATGTCGTAACATCTAAAGATATTTATCATAACATTCAAGGACCCCCCGGCGCAGGTAAAACACAGATGGTTCAAGCTATTATTTCAATTGCGCAAGCCAATGGGATGAATGTGCGGCTTGTAAGCTTTCAAGGCCAAGCCGTTGATGTTTTAGCTAAATCTATAAATAATAGTTCCGTTTATTCGTCCACTATAGCAGCGTCCTTAAATAAAGATATTGACGATAACACGATAGTAATCAAAGATGAAAGTTCTATGACTTCAGCTAAAGATTATAAATCTTTACAAGATCAAATAGCAGGAAAACAAAATGTGCATTTTGTATCGATCGGGGACATGAATCAAAAACCAAGCATCAGCGCCGGCAGAGTTTTTGAACAATCCCAATCAATAGTTTCAACATCTTTTTTAAATGAAAGCCACAGGCAGCAAAATAAAGAATATAAAGAAACGGTTGATTTATTCAGACATGGTCAAATAGATAAAGCTTTTGACAAAATGAAAGACGGAGGAAAAATAACAGAAATAAAGGACCAGGCGGAAAGAATAGAATTTGCTATAGATAAATTTCAAGAAAAAGGCGGAATTAAAGACGGCGTAAGTATTATTACCAATACAAACGCCGTTAAAGATATCTATAACGATAAAATTAAAAACATTCAAAAAGAAAACGGCGAATTAAAAAACGAAACTAAAATTGAAGTCCGGACAAATAAATATATGCAGCCAGCAGAGATGCGCGATGCCGCAAATTACCAAAAAGGCGACTATATTTATTTAAAATATGCAGCTAAAGATTTAGGAAAACCCGGCGCCGATTTTATAGTAAAAGAAGTCAATTTAAAAGATAATACTTTAGAACTTAAAAGTCTAAAAGCTACTAATTTTAATTTTACCGAATTAAAAAACGGACAGGTAAAAGACCATAATACTTTTTCTAATGCCGTTAAAACTGAAAACGGAGCGACTATTTCAACACAGACTTTAAGTAATGTTGCAAATGCAGGCGATAAAATAAGTATATCAGGCGTTAAGGTTGAAAAAACAGAATACAAATTGGATCTTAACGATATTAATTTAATCAATAAAATTGGCGGAGTATATACGCCGGAAATTAAAGAATTTGCAGAGGGCGAAAGGGTTAAAATTACTAAAAACGATACTAATAAATTTGATGTAAAAAATGGCCAGAGAGGAACTATTGAAAATATCAGAGAAAACGGCGCATATATTGATATAGATATTGACGGTAAAGGCATGAGAACAATTAAAACCAGTGAATACAATTATTTTGATCGCGGAAATGCATCCACTATAAACGGAGCTCAAGGCATGGATATGAATACCGTCATTTCAGATGCAAATAGTAATTTTGCTAATTTTCAAGATACATTAGTTGCTATATCCCGAGGAGTTAACGATTATCATATTGTCACCGATAATATGCAAAATCTTAATGAAAACAGCGGCGAAAGACAGGAAAAAACGTCAACCCGTGATATTGAAAATATAGAGAGTTACATTAAAGAGCCTGATAAAGAACAGGATAAAGAACAAAAACCTGATAAAGAACAGGAACAGGACAAAGAACAAGAGCCTGATAAAGAGCAAGATAAAGAACAGGAACAGGACAAAGAACAGGAACAAGAACAGGACAAAGAACAAGAGCCTGATAAAGAGCAAGAACAGGACAAAGAGCAGGAACAGGACAAAGAGCAGGATTTGAATATAGAACAAGAATTAAACAACGAATGGGACGCGCTGGAAAATAATAATAATGAATGGGATCAAGAGATAACTGAAATTAGAGAAAATGACAATATTAATAATCAAAACAGTCAAGATGTCAGTCAAGATGTCAGTAATCAAGAAATTGTTAAAATAGAAACGGATAACACTCAAGAAATAAGCAGACAAGCGGAACAAACGCAAAATATAAATGGACGATAAATTTAATAATAGAGAGATTCACAAACTTTGCTTAATAAATATAGCAATTCAAATTAATTTAATTTTTAAAGGATATAAATTATGAAAAAAATATCAATAACATTTTTATTTTGTATCTGGATACTATTTTTAATTGTTATTTTTTGGGTTAATATAAAAGCATACGGTTTATCCGTCGGTGTTGCGATGAATACTAATTATAATTTAGCTATGAATGAAGGACTTTCTCAAAAAAAGACGATTGCCAATAGTTATGAAATTTCTAAAGAAATATCGGTGTATACTTTATTTTTACCTTATTTAAGCTATTTAGAAAGACATAATCACTATTTTAAAAAATGCGATATTGTTAATAATCCAAAGACTTTAAATAATTTTGTGAGCGGTATAAATACAGGCTATGGAATAGATTTATACGCGCTGGAATATATGCAGAAAAAAGCTGAATTAGGCGCTAAAAATAAAATGATACGGCAAAATAAAGCTAAAAAATATATGAAATGCGTTGCAAGCTATGGTCTTGTTATAGCTCAAGCAATAGATAATTTTCATAATTCATTGCAAACCGGCGCAGGTCAAATAATATCTAATAATGTTTATAAAATTAGAAATAATCAGTATTATAATATGATAGGACAAAGTCTTTATGATGCTATTGTTCATCAAAAATTAAGATATAAAACAGAGTTTCGCATTATTAAAAATCAAATTAAAAATAATAAATGCGTACTTTATAACAAAGACATTAAATGCGGCGGCGTGTTTTTAAATTTAGAATCATCGCCAAAAATGGATTTTGGCGGCTTGGAATGGTTTGATCCGCAGAGCGATTTTGCCGGTATGAACGGAACAATAACTATCGGGTATAATAAAAATAGTGAAACCGGCTTAAGTATGGATAAAAGCAAAGCATTATCTCATATTTTAGAGAATACAAACAGCTTAACAAACGATTTATTAAATTCATTATTTTAAATTGGAGGTTTAAAATGTTTAAAAAATTATTAATAATTCTTATTTTTGTTTTTTTAGGATCGGCAAGTTCTGTTTACGGGTTCGGGATTTTCAATATCCCTTATAATAAATCCGACTCTAATTTTAATAAATTAGCAATGCGGGTTTATAATTCAAATAGCCCTTATACATATTCAAGCGGAGCTTATACCTATAATGCCATACCGATAACAACGACTATGTCGGGTTGCAAGCTGATAAGTATAATAAGACAAACGCAGGGCTTTAATAATAAAGATATAGAAAACTACAAAATATGCAGCGGTTCTATATCCGAAGTTGAAAATACCAATCCTGCAGGATGGAACAATTTACCAAACGGCATAAAGCCTATTATAAATAATGTTATTCAAGAAGCCAGACAATACGGCAAGGCTAATGCTGATTATAACGGTTATAGAGTAATAGGAAAGGCGCAGGCGTATAATAGCAATGCGGTTTATGTGTATGTTTTAAACGGGATAAAGTTAGAAGCGATGATGAGATTTTGAAACTTTGCTATATTAATATAATTAATAATATAATTAATCTTAAGAGGTAAATATTATGAAAAATATGATTTCAAAGTTGATTTTGCTGACTATACCGATATTTATATTTATCATTTGGCTTGTAATGCATAATCAGCATAAAGTAAATCACATTGTTAAAACGCAAACAACGCAGTTTAATAAACAATTCACGGGCTTTAATAAGCAGTTTGGATCTGCAAGTCCAAGAAAGGCAATTAAAAAGCATAATACGATACAGAACATCGTAAAAAACAATAAGCAGTTAAACAATAATATTAGTAACGCAGTAAATAAATTTTAGGGGGTAATAATTATGTATAAAAAATCTTTATCGTTAATTTTATTAACATTAATTTTTATTTTTTTTACAGGAACGGCTTACGGCTTTAATTTTGCCTATAAAAAACCGTATTCATATGCTGCGACCAAAATTATAATTAAAAAATTAGCAAAATTAGCAAAAATAAAAATTAAATTTGCTAATAAACCTACTAATGTAAAATATCCATTTAGTAAAATATTACCTATTTATTATTGTATACCAACACACGCGACACTATTTCCGCGGGTAAGTAGAAAAATTTTAAGATATTTAGAAAAAAATTATTGTAAAATACCGTTAGGGTTTTCTAATTATTATTATAGAGCATTTCTTCCTAACAATGAAGTTAGTCCAAATCCACCCGCTAATATAAAAGATTGGAAACATGTTTCTTTTATTTTTTCTAACGCTATTTTTCTTAATTGACTTGCCTGTCTCCAATCATAAGTTATAATAACAAGAGTTTTTGAATTTATAACCGGATTTGCAGGCACAATTTCAAGACTTGGATA